>NZ_JBHVEE010000164.1:0-20916 GCF_042802415.1 Streptomyces sp. NPDC057486
GTTCGCGGTGGGCCTTCAGCCGTGGTCCGTGGCGGGCCCGTCCGGCGCTCAGGGCAGCAGGTCGGCTCGCGGCGGGACGAAGAAGTCGATGTTCACGCAAGGGGTCTCGGTCGGCTCCACGTAGTGCTCGCTGCCTCGGGGCACGAGCAGGAACGAGCCGGCCCGCATGTCGTGCGCGACACCGTCCACGTAGTAGTTCGCGCGCCCCTCGGCGATATGGACCAGTTGGTCGAAGTCCTCGTGCCGGTGCGGGTTGAGTTCCATACCGACCTGCAGCTCGTGGTGACAGATCATCACTTCGTCCGTCGCGTAGACGCGGCGACGTACCCCGGGCCGCACCTGCGTCGCCGGCAGCTCGTCCCAGTTGACGACGGTGTTGACCAGCGCTGCGTTGCGTGTGCTCATCGTGCTTCCTCTCCGGCGGTCGCCCGTAGGCCGGCCGCCAGGATCTGCAGGTCCGAACCGACCACGAGGTAGCCGGCGTCATCGAGGCCCAGGTCCGCCGCGGCGGTCCGGGTCGGCGCCCAGCCTCCGAACGCCACCCCCGCGGAACGGGCGGCGTCGTGCACCCGGTTCACCGCGGCGCGCAGCACCGCCGGGTCCGTCGGCAGACCCAGGTCGACCGCGAGGTCGGTGCTGCCGACGAAACACACGTCGAGAGCGGCGACCAGCTCCGGCAGAGGGTCGGTCCGCGCGGTCTCGATCTGGCCCACGAGCACCGGCGGGTCGTCCTGCTCGGCGCGGAGAAACCCGCCCAGCGGGGCCGCGCCGAACCCGGCGGCCCGGTTGGCAAGGCTCACGGAGCGGCGGCCGGCCGGAGCGAACCGAGTGGCCGCCACGAGCGCCTGCGCCTGGGTGACGCGGGTGAGCATGGACAGCTGGATCCCGGCCGCCCCGGCCTCCAGGAGCCGGTTGACGGCGGCGGCGTCCACCTCGGGCACCCGGACCAGGGCCGCCAGTCCGCAGGCGTCCGCGTGGCGCACCAGGTCGACGGCGTTCCGCTCGCTGAGGGTGGAGTGTTCGAGGTCGACGACGACGAACGCGAACCCGGCCGTCGCGGCCAGTTCCACCACGTCGGGCGACGCCAGCTTGACGAAGGTGCCGACGGCGGGTTTCCCGGCCGTGAGGGCCGCCCGCAGTCGGCGCCGCAGCGGATGGGCGGTACCGGTGGTCATGAGAACCTCCCCTGGGCGTGCCAGTCGGTCAGGCCGACCGCAGTCCTCGCCACGGCACGATGTCGACCTCGGCGCCACCGTGCAGCACCACGGTCGGCTCCAGGCGCGGCGCGAGAATCGTGTTGCCCGCGGCGTCGGGCAGAGTGACTTCGTCGGTCTCGGTGACGACGGTGACGTCGGCCCGCCCGCCGACCTCCAGGCGCCCGTAGCCCTCGGTGTCGAGCCCGAGCAGTCGCGCGGGCTCGACGGTGGCCCGCCGGACGCACTCCTCCAGCGGCGCGCCGAGCGCGACCAGCTTGGAGATGCTGGTGAGCAGGTCGAACACCGGGCCGCGCCAGTTGCGCGCGCTGGTGTCGGAGCTGAGCACATCGGGCAGGAATCCGTCGGCGATCGCCCGGCGCGCCACCTCGAAGCTGAGGTTGCTCCTGCCGTGGGCGGAGTCGAACAGCACGCCGCGCTCACGGGCCGCGGTGACGGCGGGCTGTACGTGGTCACCGTCGAGGATTCCGTGCGGCTTGCCGGTGTAGCAGTGCGCCACGATGTCGCCGGGGCGCAGGTGGTCCAGGACGACGGGCAGCGGCTCCGCGGTCTCGCCGATGTGCAGCATCAGCGGCAGACCGGCCTGTTCGGCCAGCGCCACGGACTTCTTCAGCAGCGACTCCCAGTTCTCGCCGACGACGTCCTCGGACAGACGGATCTTGAAGCCGCGCACGATGTCGGGGTGGGCCTCGGCGGTCGCGAGTGCGTCCTCGGGGACCAGGGTGTCGGGGTTCAGCAGCTCACCGAATCTGAAGTCGATCAGGCCGAGCACGGAGACGTTGAGGAAGTTGACGATACGCAGCGGGTTGGGCTCGACCACCAGCTTGCGAAAGGCCGCGAAGGTCGAGGCGCCGGCCGTGCCGGCATCCGCCGCCGCGACCACGCCGCGGCGCAGATGGGCTTCCTCGGCGGGGGCGCCGACGGCGGAGACGTGCTGGAAGATGTGGGTGTGGCCCTCGACGAGGCCCGGTAGCACGGTGGAGCCGGTGACGTCGATGGTGCGGGCCGCGTCGGCCGCCAGGCCCTCGCCGATCGCGGCGATACGGTCACCGGTGACGGCCACGTCGAGCGGGGCGTTCGTGGCCGATGCCGGGTCTATGACGGTGCCGCCGGTCAGAACGAGGTCGTAGGACGGCGCAGAGGAGTGGGACATCGGTGTCTGCTCCAGGGTGAGGGGCGGTCAGCCGACCTGTTCGGTCGGCCGGTGGTCGCGTGGTGAGGCGTCCGAGGGACGCACGATGCGGGTGAGGAGGGGCAGCACGCCGTCCACCTCGACTCGTACCTCGTCGCCGTCGGCGAGGAAGCACGCGCGGTCCTGGCCGGTGCCGGCCGGGGTTCCGGTGAGGACGACATCGCCGGGTTCGAGCGCGGCGAACCACGACAGCCTGCTGAGCAGATCGGGGATCGGGAAGATCATCCCGGCGCTCGTGTCGTCCTGCAGAAGCTCGCCGTTGATCCGGGTCCGTACGCCGATGGCCTCGCGGTCCGCGAGATCGTCGGAAGTGCGCAGCGAGGGGCCGAGCGGTGTGAACCCCGGGTAGCTCTTGGCGAGGGCGGGGATGCCTGTAGTGCGCATGACATCACGGGCCGTCATGTCATTGGCGGCGGTGATTGCGGCGACAGCGGGCCATACCTCCGACTCGCTCGCCCGGTACAGCCGGCGCCCCACGACGACCGCGATCTCCCCCTCGTAGTCGGGTTCGGTCGCGGCCCGTGGGATCACCACCTGAGCACCGGGTGCCGACACTCCTGACGAGGCGGCCAGGTACAGGATCGGCTGCTCGGGCAGTCCCCGGCCGGTCCGGGCCGCCTTGGACACGTAGTTGAGTCCGACGCCCCACACCGCGCGGGGGCGGCCCAACGGAGCCGTGAGGGTGACCTCTTCGAGCGGGATGCGCCGACGCACCGGGCAGGAGGCCAGACAGCGCAGTGAGCCCTCCTGCTGAAGGACCGCTCTGACGTGCGGAAATGCAGTGTCCAACAGGGCGGCAGCCCCGTCCTCGATCCGGCCCAGGCCGGCCTGTGTCGTCACTACCTGCATGACAGGCATCTTTCAATGCGAGATGGCATCATGTCAAGCAATACGCAAGTCCGGACTGAAGGCATGCGAGGACTCCTGTCCGGACAGCGTTTGACGAGGTGTCGGAGGTGCGCCGACCTGGACGGACGCCGGTACCGGGGCTCGCCGGGTTCCCGGCGACTTGGTGAGGAGCATTGACAACCCTCGACGGGCGCCATAGCGTTCCGGCCCACTTGGTCGATGGGCAACAAATCGGCCAGGGGGAGCGTTTTCGGCGCTCCGCGGAGACCGTTGCATGCCGACCAGGCGTGCAACGAGCTGGCCGGCGACAGAAGTCACACAGCCAGCGGAGGTCTCTCCCATGAAGGTTGTACTCCATCAGACACACGGCGGACCTGAGGTGCTCCAGGTCGCCGACGTCCCGGTGCCCGAACCGGGACCGGACGAGGTGCTCGTACGCGTCGCGGCCTGCGGCCTCAACCACCTCGATGTCCTGCAACGACGCGGGCCCGGGCTGATCCCCGGCTTCAAACTGCCGCACGTGAGCGGCATGGACATCGCGGGCACCGTCGCGGCGGTCGGCCCGGCGGGCAACGGGCCGGCGGGCAACGGGCCGGCGGGCAACGGGCGGGCGGGCAACGGGCGGGCGGGCAAGGCCGCCACGCTCGCCGAGGGCACGCGCGTCGTGGTGAACCCGGCCGTGCCGTGCAACCGTTGCGAGAACTGCGCCGCCGGAAAGGACGGCGCATGCCCGAGCGCGGGTGTCATCGGTGCCACCCTGGCCGGCGGCTACGCCGAGTACGTTCTCGTCCCGGCGGCGAATGTGCACCACGTGCCGGACGAGGTCGATCTGGTCGACGCGGCCGTCGTGCCGACGATCTGGATGACGGCCTGGCACGCGCTCATCGAGATCGGCAAGGTCCGCCTCGGCGAGACGGTGCTGATCCACGCGGCGGGCAGCGGTGTCAGCACTGCGTTGATCCAGTTGGCCAAGGCCGGCGGTGCCCGCGTAATCACCACGGTCAGCTCGGACGCGAAGACCGACTACGCACGCGGCCTGGGTGCCGACGTCGTGGTCAACTCGACGACCGGCGACGTCGTGGCGGCCGTGCGCGAGTTCACCGACGGGCGGGGCGCCGACCTCGTACTCGATCATGTCGGCCCGGCCACGTGGAACACCGGAATCTACAGCCTCGCGCCGCGCGGGCGACTGGTGTTCCTCGGCAACACCACGGGCAACCGGGCCGAGTTCGACCTGGTCTACGCCTACCACTTCGGGCTGCGACTGCTCGGCTCGGACCCCTACGACCGCCGCGAGTTCGCCGCGATGCTCGACGCCTACTGGGCCTCGACGTTCCGTACCCCGGTCGACAGCGAGTTCCCGCTGACGGAGGCCGCGGCGGCACAGCAGCGGATGGAGTCGCGGCGGGCCACCGGCAAGATCGTGCTGCGCCCATGAACACGACGAGCGCCACCCCGGCCGGACCGGCTCCGGTATGGGACGTGATCAATGGTTTCACGTCCTACTGGGCGCTCTCGGCCGCGCTCGACCTCGGCCTGTTCGACGCCCTGGCGGAGCACGCCGATTCCGGGAAGGGCCTGGACGCCAAGCAGTTGGCGGCCTCGATCGGTGCGGCCGAGGACGCCCCGGTGACCGTGCTGGCCGAGACGCTCGTCGCACTCGACCTGCTCGCCGCCGTCGGGAGTCGCTTCCGGCTCACGCCCGTGGCCGAGCACTACCTGGTGTCGTCCGCGCCTGCCTCCATGGCCGCACTCGTACGGTACTCCCCCGGGCCGCCGGGAGCCTGGCCGGGCCTGGCCGAAA
The DNA here is from genome assembly GCF_042802415.1 of Streptomyces sp. NPDC057486. Taxonomy (NCBI): domain Bacteria; kingdom Bacillati; phylum Actinomycetota; class Actinomycetes; order Kitasatosporales; family Streptomycetaceae; genus Streptomyces; species Streptomyces sp. NPDC057486. The sequence continues at coordinate 5,060 of NZ_JBHVEE010000164.1, forward strand.
CCATCCGCACCGGCGCACCCGAGCCCGCCGTGACAGCCGACCTGACCGCGCTGTATCCGGCGCTCGTGCGCGCCACCGGCCCGACCCAGGCCCGCGTGGCGAGCGCTGTCGCCGTCGAGTTGGAGCGCCGCGGGTGGTGGCCGATGCAGCCGACGGTCGTGGACCTCGGCTGCGGCTCGGGAGCGTGGCTGACTGCACTGCTGCACACCCGGCCCAGCGGCACGGTGATCGCGGTCGACCGGCCGAACGTGCTGCCGATCGCCGAGCAGGCGGCCAAGGAGGTCGGCCTGCGTGAGCAGGTGATCACCGTCGCCGGCGACTATCTGGAGGCCGATCTCCCGGTCGCCGCCGCCGATGTCGTCGTCCTGGCACATGTGCTGCGCGCCGAACCGCCCGAGCGTGCCCGGCGGTTGCTCGCCCGTGCGGTCGAACTGGCCGGTGCGGACGGGGTGGTCGTGGTCGTCGACTACACACGTCCCGACCCGGCCCGCACCCGACACGACGACAGCGGTGGCGAGGACCGCGGCGCCGTCTGTGTCGCCGCGCGCCACGAACTGCTGCTGTCCCTGACGATGCTGGCCTCGACAGCGGGGCTCGGTGTCACGGTCGCGGACCTGCGCGCGTGGGCCGAAGCGGCCGACGCCGAGCTGGTCGACTCGTTCGAGCCGGTGCCGCGCCAGCACGTCCGCCTCATCCGCTCCCGCACCCCGGAGGCCACCTCGTGAATTCCCCGAACACCACAGCACCCGCCGACACCCTGATCGTCAACACCCACGTCGTGACCATGGACGACTCCCGCCGCGTGATCAGCGACGGAGCGGTAGCCATCCGGGGTGACCTGATCGTGGCCGTCGGCAAGACCGCCGACGTGACCGCCCAGTGGCACAGCGACACCGTCATCGCCGGTGAACGGTTCGTCGTCACCCCAGGGCTGATCAATACCCATGTGCACATCACCGGCGAACCGCTCACGCGGGGTTTCGTCCCGGACGACACCCCGTTCCTGGAGAACGTCTTCGAGTGGCTCACACCGATCCACACGTACTACACCGAGGAGGACGAGCACATCTCCGCCCAGCTCGCGGCGCTGGAGATGCTCAAGAGCGGCACCACCGCGTTCCTGGAGGCCGGCACGATCCGGTTCATCGACCCGGTCGTCGAGGCCCTCAGCGAGATCGGCATTCGCGCCCGCGTCGGACCGTGGGCGTGGGATCTGGTCCCCACGCCGGAGGTGCTGCGCATGTCGACCGCACAGGCGATCACGCGCCTCGAGGACTCGATGGGCCGGTACGCCTCAGTGGCCGGCGGCCGTATCCAGGCATGGCCCATCATCATCGGCCACACCTGCTGCAGCGACGAGTTGTGGCGGGCGGCGAAGGCGCTGTCGATCGAGTACGGCACCGGGTTCAGCTTCCACATGTCGCCGGCGGCGATGGACCCCGAGGGGTTCCTCGCGTCGTACGGACAACGGCCGATGGTGCACCTCGACAAGCTCGGCGTGCTGGGCAACAACGTGATCCTGACCCACGCCGTCCACGTCGACGACGACGAGGTCGCGCTGCTCGCCCGCACCGGGACGAGCGTGTCGCACTGCCCGACCACGGCGCTGAAGGTGTCGTACGGCGTGACCCAGATCGGCAAGTTCCCCGAGATGGTGGAAGCCGGTGTCAATGTGGCGATCGGCACCGACGGCAACAACGCCTCGAACTACCACGACCTGATGCGCGCGACCTACCTCGTCGCCGGTCTGTTCAAGGACGCCCGGCGTGACGCCACGATCTTCCCGGCCGAGGACGCGTTCGCGATGGCCACCCGCAACGGCGCCCGCGGACTCCAGGCCGAGCACGAGATCGGCTCGATCGAGACGGGCAAGAAGGCCGACCTGGTGCTGCACGACACCAACCGGCCGGAGTGGCGGCCACTGCACAACGTCGCCAACCAGCTCGTGTGGTCGGCCGACGGGCGGGGTGTGCACACCGTGTTCGTCGACGGGCGGCGCGTCGTCGACAACTACCGCTGCACGACGATCGACGAGGACGACCTCCTGCGCCGCGCCCAGACCGCCGGTGAGGGCATCGTGGCCCGCTCCGGCCTGCCCGACCGGGCCAAGTGGCCCACCGTCTGACCGCACGGCCGCACGTCGCGGTCGCGCCGCACGAAACGAACGACACGAACGACAGGGACGAATGAGGAGAGCTGAACCATGGCAGAACTGACCGAACCCCGCTGGACCCATGTCGCCATCCCGGTCAGCGACCTGGACCAATCGATCGAGTTCTACGAGCGCATCACCCCGTTGGTGCTGGTCACCAAGAACGACGACGACAACGGGCGCAGCGCCTGGCTGTCGAACAAGGGCCAGGTCGACTCGGCGTTCGTCCTTGTCCTCGCCGAGTTCTTTCCCGAGGTCGGGGCACGCTTCGGCATCGAGCCGGGCAAGAAGGTCCCGACGCTGGCACCGTTCGCGCACATCGGTATCGAGCTGCCCCACCGCGAGGACGTGGACGAGGTCGCGGCGAAAGCACGCGAGACGGGCAACCTGCGGTGGGAGCCGGTGGACATGGCCGCCCACATCGGGTACATCTGCGCCGTGAACGACCCCGACGGCAACACCATCGAGTTCTCGCACAACCAGAAGGTGTTCTCGACCATCCAGGAGCTGTGGGGCTGAGCATCAGCAGTTCCGGGGCCGGGCCGGGAGCCGACCGGACGTTCCTCGGCCGACCCGCTGGTCATCGGCGGTGGCGTCGGCGATCGGGTCGGCCGAGAGCCCGCGGTGCCGGCGCCGCCATCATCCTGTTCCGCACGATCGTGTGAAGGGCGACAAGCGCGTGCCGTACGTCATCACCGACGCCTGCGTCGACGTCATGGACAAGTCCTGCATGGAAGAGTGCCCAGCAGACTGCATCTACGAGGGCGACCGGATGCTCTACATCCAGCCCGACGAATGCGTCGAGTGCGGGCGCTGCGAACCCGTCTGCCCGCAGATCTCCATCTACCACCACGAAGACCTGCCCGCACACAACAAGCACTTCGAGCAGGTCAACGCCGAGTTCTTCACCCTCGGCACCCCACCCCTCGGCTCCCCCGGCGGAGCCCGCAGAACAGGCCGCGTCGGCCACGACCACCCCCATGTGGGAGCGTGACCGCCACGCGACACGGACATCCCGGTCCCCGGCCGCAGAAGTTGCGGGCCGGGGTCGTGGTGTGTGCGCCTGCCCTCGCCGGTGTCTTCCCGAGGGGTGTCAAGCCAGTTGGCGCCGCACCTCGCCGCTGTCCCAGTAGTCCGTGCGGCGCGTGATGAGACCGCCCGCGACGGTGAACACGAAGACCCCGCGGATGCGCACGGGGCGGTCGCCGACCGAGCGCATCCGGAACGTCATGACGTACGGCACCGCAGCCGACTCGCCGTCGACGAGGAGTCGCTCGGGCACATAGCGCAGGTCCGTGAAGTCCTCCAGGAACCCGGTCAGGGCCGCGCGGTACTCTGCGCGGCCCTTGCGGCTCCGGCCCATCGACGAGGTGTGCTCGTTGACGAAGTCCTCGGCCACACAGGCCGCCACGGCGTCGGCGTCGTGCGCGTTCAGCGCGGCCAGGTACGCCTCGACCGTGGCGCGGGTGTCGTTCACAATCGGCCTCCCCGTTTCGCCCGCACGGCGTCCACGCACCGTCAGGTCGAGCCGCGCCGGAAGGGCCGGCCGAGTGCGGCGGGTTCTCGGTGCTGGGTGGCGAACAGCAGCATGGCGAGAAGCGCGAGCAGATACGGGGCCGCGACGAGGAGTTGGGCGTTGAGGGTGACACCGAGCGCGGGGAGCGCCAGGCGCATCGCGTCGGAGAGGCCGAACACCAGGCAGCCGAGCAGGGTTCGGCCGAGCCGCCACGCCCCGAAGATCACCGCGGCGATGACGATGTAGCCGCGTCCGGCGGTCATGTTCTGGTTGAACGATCCGACCTCGCCGACCGCGAGGTAGGCGCCCCCGAGACCGGCGAGTGCGCCGCACCACAGCAGTGCCTGCCGGCGCCGCACACCGACCTTGATGCCCGTGACATCGGCGGCCTGCGGGTTCTCCCCCACCGCCCGAAGCTCCAGGCCCCAGCGGCTGCGGTCCACCAGCCACCAGGTGAGCGGCACCAGCAGGATCAGCAGGTAGGCGGGCCAGCGTCCGGAGAACAGCGGCTGGCCGATGAGCGGGATGTCCTTGAGCAGCGGGATCGACAGCACCCCCACCTGGTGCGAGGCGAACTGCTGGGTGGTGATCAGGTAGCTGGTGAGCCCGAGCACCAGCGCGTTCAGCACGAGGCCGACGACGAAGGTGTTGATCTGGGCACGGTGGGAGAGGTTGCCGTGCACGAAGCCGATGACGAGGCCGGTCACCACGCCGACCGCGAGACCGGCGGTGGCGCTTCCGGTCGCACTCGCGGTGGCGATGGAGGTGAACGCGGCGCCGAGCATCATCGCCTCGACGGAGATGTTCATCGCTCCGGCGCGCTGGGCCAGGTACTCACCGCAGGCGGCGAACGCCAGCGGCACGGTCAGCCGGGCACCGCTCGCCAGAATGGTCGTGGTGTTGTCCAGAACGCTCACACGGCCGCCTTCATCTTGGTCGGGACAGCGGGCAGGGGGAACGGCGTCGGCGGTGTGGCACCGCGCCGTCCGCGGAGGAGGCCGACGAGGAGGGGCGGTGCGACGAACGCGAGGACGAGCAACGCCTTGACGATGTCGACGAGGTAGTACGGCACCCCGGTGGCCGAGAGGAAGTCCCCGCCCGCCCGCAGCACAGCGAACCCGAACGACACCGGTATCGCGATCAGGGGCCGGTTGCGTGCGACGAGCGCGACGAGCAGGCCGTCCCAGCCGACATTGTCCGAGAGCCCGGCCTGCAGCCGGTTGGGGCTGACAGGGCTGGCCAGCAGCAGCCCTCCCGCCAGCCCCGCGAAGGCACCCGACAGTGCCAGGGTGAAGCCGCCGAGCGCGGCCACCCGGACTCCGGCGTGCTTGGCCGTCAGCGGATTCAGTCCCACCATGCGTACGCGGAAGCCCCACCGGCTGCGGCTCAGCACCAGCGCGACACCGAACGCGGCGACGAGCGCGAGGAACAGTCCCGCGTTCAACTGCACCGAGGGGTACTGCCCGAGGCCGCCGAGCAGTGCGTCGGCCGGCAGGGGGTTGGACTGCGCGTCGGCGATGCCCGAGGAGCCCTGGGCGCTCTCCTGGAGCCACGGGGTGCTGACCGCGAAGGTGACGAGCTGGATGGCGAGGAATGTCATCAGCAAGGTGCTCACCACGACGTTGACACCGCGGAAGCGGTACATCAGCGCGCTGAGCGCGGCCCAGAGGCCACCGCCGACCGCCGCGGCGGCCATCACCACGACCACCAGCATCGGGCCGGGCAGGGCCAGCCGCAGCCCGACCCAGGCGCCGAACAGACCGCCGATGAGCACCTGTCCTTCCTGTCCGATGTTGAAGGTGCCGGCGGAGGCACAGATGGCTGCGCCGACCGCCACCAGCAGCAGCGGCGCGGCGTTGAGCAGCGTCGTCGTCCAGCCGGTCGTGTTGGCCAGACTTCCGGTCCAGATGGCGGACAGGGAGGCACTCGGCGAGGCACCGGTCAGGGTGAGCAGGAGCGCGGACACGCCCAGGGCGACGGCGATGAGCACGATGGTGAGACTCGCGGTCAGCCAGCCGTCGCGGCCGCCTCGGAGATGGGCGAGTACGCGCCGGCCGAGATCGTCCGGCGCCGTCGTCGGGGCGGCCCTCATGCTGCCTCACCGCCCACCAGCATGCCGAGGCGTTCGGGGGTCGCCTCGGAGACGGGGAGCGCTCCGCTGATCCGCCCCGAGGAGATCACCGCGATCCAGGATGCAAGGGCCATGACTTCCTCGAGTTCGGTGGAGATGAGCAGCACTCCGACGCCTTCGTCGGCCGCTCTGCGCAGCCGGGCGTACATGTCCTCGATGGCACCGACGTCAAGCCCGTGGGTGGGCTGCGCGGCCACCAAAACCCTGGTGTCGCCGGACAGTTCCCGGGCGAGGACGACCCGCTGCTGGTTGCCGCCGGAGAGGCTGCGCACCGGCGCGTCCAGCGACGGCGTGACGATGTTGAACTCGTCCGCGAGACGGCGGGCCTGGGCGAGCGTCGCGCGCCGCCGCAGCAGGAACCGGCCGCTGACCTCGTCCAACGACTTCATCGTCAGGTTCTCGGCGACGCTCATGTCAAGGACGACGCCGCTGTGGTGCCGGTCCTCCGGCACGATGCCGAGACCGGCCTTGGACAACGCGCCGGGCCGGGTGACATCGACGCGGTTCCCGGCGACCTCGATGGTGCCTTCGGTCGGCGCTACCAGCCCGGCGAGGACGTCGCCGAGGATCGACTGGCCGTTGCCCTCCACGCCGTAGAGGCCCACGATCTCGCCCGCGCCCACGGTCAGGTCGACGGAGCCGAGAACCTCGACCCCGCCCTGTACGACGGTGAGTCCGGCGAGGCGCAGCACGGCCTGCTGCCGGTCGTGCGCCCCGCCGTGGCCGGCGCTCGTCTGCTGCACCGGCAGCAGGCCGAGGGCCGCCCCTTCCTCGCCCAGCGACACCTCACGGCCCACCATCTGCCGGGCGAGCAGTTGTGGAGTGGTGTCGGACGTGACCGCCCGGAAGGCGACACGGCCCTTGCGCAGGACCGTCACCCGGTCCGTGGCCTGGGCGATCTCGGCGAGTTTGTGGCTGATGAGGATCACGGCGCGGCCCTCGTTCGCCACCACGCGGTCGAGCACGGCGAACAGTTCCTGCGATTCGGCCTGGGTCAGCACCGAGGTCGGCTCGTCCAGAATCAGGATCTGCGGGTCGCGCCGCAGGCACTTGACCAGCTCGACCCGCTGCCGCTCGCCGGCCGAGAGCGTGTCGACGCGTGCCTCGGGGTCGACGGGCAGACCGTATCGCGCGGAGACCTCGGCGATGCCGTCGCAGACGGCCTGCTTGTTCACCTTGCCGGTGTCGCCCAGCGCCACGTTCTCCCACACGGTCAGGCCGTTGATGAGGCTGAAGTGCTGGTGCACCATGCCGATGCCCAGTTCGGCCGCTTCCTGCGGGCTGTCCAGCGCGACCTCCTCGCCGCGCACCAGGACGGTGCCGGTGTCGCGCCGGACCAGCCCGAGCAGGACCTTCATGAGGCTGGACTTGCCTGCCCCGTTCTCACCCAGAAGTCCGTGGATCTCGCCGGCGTCGACTCCGAGGTCCACGGCGTCGCAGGCCGTGACGGATCCGTAGGATTTGGTGATGCCGCGCAGTTCGAGGATCGGAACCGCTGAGGTCGTCGATGTCATCGCTGATCTTCCTCGTGGGTGTCGGCACGTCAGCCGAGGCGCTCGACCTCGGCCGCTGGGTCGATCTCCTTGCTGCCGATCTTCTTGATGAACTCCGCCAGTTGCTGGTCCTCGTCGCCCTGTCCGTCGCAGATCTTGACGGTCGGGTAGGGGTCGACGCCCAGTTGCCACGCGCGTGTGGTGCCCATCTTCAGGTTGTCCTTGGCGAACTCCTCCAGCGCGGCGCGGAAGTAGTCGCCCGGGCTGAACATCACCGAGATGTCGAACTTGGGGCTGTTGGAGTCGCACCGGTCGGTGCCCGGGGTGAGGGTCAGCGCGCCGCCCGCGTTCGCGAGGTTCGCGGAGGCGTCGGTGGCGCCGCCGAGGTAGGGGTAGATGACCTTGACGCCCTGGCTGAGCTGCGCCTGGGTGGCCTCCTTGGCCTTCGCCGAGTCGTTGAAGTCGCCTGTGTAGGTGGTGGTCAGGGTGGCCTTCGGCACGACCTCCCGGATCCCGGCCAGGAAGGCCGTGGAGGCGGCGACGCTGAAGTCGGCCTTCAGGCCGGTGATGAACCCCGCCTTGGTGTGGCCGGCCGCCTTCATCTTCAGGCCTGCGGCGTAGCCGGCTACGAGCATGGACTGGTTGGGGTCGTCGGTGGACAGCACGATGTGCGGGGTCTGGTCGATGTTTCCCTGCATCGGCACATACCAGGCGGACTTGGAGCAGACCGGCTCCTCCGAGGCGGGGATGGCGGTCTTCAGCTCGCTCGCGCCGAGCGCAACCAGGTCGACCTGCTGCTGGCACAGCGCGCGTGCCGCGGTGAGCGCGTCGCTCGGGGGTACGCTGCCGCGCTTGACGACCGTCCAGCCCTTCTCCTTGGCGTAGGCCTCCGCCGAGTCGACGAAGCTCTGGTAGTAGCCGCGGTCGTTGATGTCGCCAGGGCTGAGGACACCGATGACGACTTTGCCGTCGCCGTTGACATCGGGCCCTTTGAGCCCGGAGCCGGAGCCGCTGTCGCTGCCGCCGCTCGCCCCAGGGGTGGCCCTGGGCGCCGTCGCCGCGTTGTCGGCGCAGGCGGACAGCGCGAGGGCGCCCGCGAGGGCGAGGCCGGCCGCGGCCGCACGGCGCCGGAACATGCTGTGTGAAGTCATGTGCGTGGGTCCATTCACTGGGTGGCACCGCCCCGTCGGGGCGGTCGTGGCGGCGGGGGGGTGACGGTGCGTCGGCGGGTTCGATGCCTCGGTTTGGCTCGGCACGGGAGACACACGCTTGTGCGGGAAGGGGGTTCCTCGCTCGCGGCGTCGCACTACGGAGGAGTAATCGGTGGTGATGCGGGCCCGTTCGGCGCACGGGTTGTGTGCTGCCGGGAAGCGGAATGTCCACGACGTTCGACGGTGGGCACCTATGACCGGCCGTCGGCCGACTCCGTGGGCCAGGTCGGGCGGGGTGTGCGACCCGCGCGCCGCAGGAGGGCGGCGGAGCGGTCGGCGGCAGCGGCTGCGAGGGCGTCCGGATCAACGCCTGTCGGCCGCCGGTCACGGACGACCACACGGCCGTCGACCAGCACATCACGAACGGTGCGCGACACATGGCCCCATACCAGCTGGCGGGCCAGATCGCCCCGGGGTGTCCAGGCGGGGTCTCTGGTGTCGAGTACGACGATGTCGGCCGCCTTGCCCACTTCCAGGGAGCCGATCCGGTCGCCCAGACCGATCGCCTCGGCGCCGTCGACCGTCGCGAGCGCGAACGCCTGCTCGGCGCGGATCGGGTCGGGCGGGTCACGGTCGCGTTCCAGCGCGGCGAACAGGTAGGCGGCCAGGAGAATGTCCGGGGCATCGCCCGCGTTGTGCGCGTCGCAGCCCAGCGCCACCCGGCCGCCCCTCCGCACCAGTTCGGCGTGGCGCGAGGCGCGGGTGTACCCCTGGGCGAGCCGCAGATAGGCCCCCGGGCAGGAGGCGACCGAGGTGCCGGTCTCCAGGATCGCGTCGACCTCCGCGTCGTCGAGCCACACGGCGTGCCCCAGCAGCAGACGCGGGCCGAGTACGCCCAGCTCACGGAAGTGGACCACCGGCCGACGCCCGCACCGCAGCGCGTATGCCTCGACGTCCGCGGGTCCCGGCGAGATGTGCCAGGTCAGCCCCGTGTCGAGCCGTTCGGCCAGGCTCGCGGCCCCGGTGAACAGTTCGTCGCCGGCCAGGTCGTGGCCGACGAGTGTCACCCACCCGGTGACCGGTCCGGTGACCGGCAGGGACCGGACGATGTCCTCCTGCCGGGCGAGCACCTCGTGCGCGGGCGCGCCGAGCGGCACGTCCTTGGCGTCCCAGCCCCAGCCGCCGACGCGTGCGCGGACACCCGCCGCGCACAGACCGGCGACGACGCGTTCGGGGTAGGCCACCGTGCCCGGCTCCAGCACCGTGGTGATGCCCCGGGACAGGCACTCGACGGCGGTGATGGTCGCGGCCAGTTCGTCGTCGTCACCGTCGGCGTGGGCGTGCAGCGGGACGATCCAGTCGAAGATCGACTCCTGCGAGCCGATGCTGTCCGGGATCGTGCTGCGTACGAGGGGGTCGACGGTCGTGTGCTGGTGTGCGTCGATCAGGCCCGGGATGAGGACGCAGCCCGACGCGTCGATCTCCCGCGCTCCGGGAAAGCGGGCGCGCAGTTCCTCGGCCGTGCCGAGCGCGGCGATGCTGTTCTCCGACACGGCGACCGTGGCACCGGTGAGGACGCGCCGCGCGGAGTCCATCGTGACGACGTCGCCGCCCACGATCAGCAGGTCGCTCATGGGTTGATCACGCCCTTGCCGATGGGCGAATGCGGGCGGTCGGCGCGGGCCGTGAGCGACCGGGACCCGGGGTCTCGGACGACCGAGCCGTCCGCGGCACCGGTCGACGCCGCCGATGCGCCGAAGTCCGTTCCCGGCACGTGCGCGGGACAGCGGCCAGGGGTCGGGCCCGCACCCTCGACCTGTGACAGGGCCGGGCGGTTCAGCCCGCGGTACGCAACGTCGACGAGGTCGCTCGGTCTGCGTTTCCGTTCCGGGACGTCCTGCGGGAACGCCCCCACGTACCCGCCGAATTCGGTCTGCACCATGGCTCTCACCGCGCAGCCTCCTCACCTTCACCCGTCTCGCATTGCGAGTCGGTGGAACGTATTGTGAGGTACTCTGCCGCCGCTGCCCGATGGTGTCAACGCTCCTGCACCACTTCTTCGCCTCGTCGGCGTCTCACTTCTTCACAAGGGGGACAGCCCAGGTGGCGACGGGTGAAGACCGGTGAAAAGACAGCCGTCGCCGGGCCGCGAGGCGGCTCGGCGACGAGTGACATGCCGGTTCCGCGTCCGGCCGACAGGCAATGAGCGAGTGCCGTTTCAGCGCGACGTCGTGAGCCGCTGTCCGTGCGGTGCAGCCCGGCGCCCACGCGCACGGATCAACCGGACCAGGAGTCGGCACACACCACTGTCGTCCTCAGGCACACGCGGGCGGTGCCACGGTCCGCCGCCCGCACGGCGGGTCGGTCACCGGTCCGGGTTCCGGACCACTTGTCCGGCGCTCCGGCGGTGACCCCCGCCGCACCCGTCGTGTCCGGTCTCAGCGGGCCAGCAGCCGGATGGCCACGCCCTTCTCCTGGGTGTACTCGCGCAGCGCCGCGTACCCGCCGCCCCCGCTGAAGCCGCTGTCCTTCTGCATGTTGAACGGAAAGCCGATCACTCCGGCGTCGTGGAACTGGTTGACCGCCACCTGCCCGGAGCGCACGTCCTTCGCCAGCCGCAGCGCCCGCGAGATGTCGTTGGTCCAGACGCATGCCAGGAGACCGAAGTCGGTGGCGTTCATCAGCTCTGTCGCCTCGACGGTGTCGCGGAACGACTGGACGGCGAGAACCGGGCCGAAGACCTCCTCGCGGGCGACGCGCATGCGCGTCTCCACGCGGTCGAACACGGCCGGCCGGACGAACCACCCGTCGTCGGCGGTTCCGCCACCGGTGACCAGCCGGGCCCCCTCGCGAGGCGCTTGCGCCAGAAAGCCGCTGACGCGGGCGAACTGGGCGGCACTGACCAAAGGCCCCATGTCCGGGTCGGCCTCCCACGGCCCGATCGTGACCGCGGCCATGGCGGCGGCGACCCGCTCCACCACCTCGTCGTGCACCGACGCCTCCACGAGCAGCCGGGAACCGGCGTAGCAGTTCTGCCCGGCGTTCTCGGTGATGGAGGTGACGATCGCGGGGATCGCCGTGTCGAGGTCGGCGTCGGCGAAGAGCACGTTCGGCGACTTGCCGCCGAGTTCCAGCTTCACCGGGACGAGGTTCTGTGCTGCGGCCGCCATGATCGCCCGCCCGGTGGCGGTGGAGCCGACGAAGCTGATGTGGTCGACCCCTGGGTGCGAGGTGAGGGCGACGCCCGCCTCGGGGCCGAGGCCCGCCACGACGTTGATCACACCCGGCGGGAAACCGGCGCGGCGGGCGAGTTCGGCGAGTGCGAACGGGGCCAGCGGTGCGATCTCGGAGGGCTTGAGGACGACCGTGTTGCCCGCCGCGAGCGCCGGCGCCACGTTCGCGGCGGTGAGCACGGCGGGAACGTTCCACGGGATGACGATGGCGCACACGCCGTACGGCTCGGGAACCGTGTAGCCCAGGTAGTCGGGACTGCGGGTCGGCAGCGTGACCCCGGTGAGCTTGTCGGCCGCGCCGGCGAAGTAGTCGATGATGCCGTGGGCGATGTAGACGTTCGTCCGCCCCCCGGACAGGGGCTTGCCGACGTCCTGTGCCTCGACGGCCGCGAGCGCCTCGATCTCGGTGATGATGAGGTCGGCCCAGCGCCGGATCAGCGCGCCGCGCTCGCTCGGGTTGGTCGCCGCCCAGGCGGGGAAGGCGCGGCGCGCCGCGGTGACCGCGTCGTCCACATCGGCGCGGCCCGCCCGGGCGACCTCGGTGATCACCTGTCGGGTGGCCGGATCGAGGACGTCCAGCGCGCCCCCGTCGCGGGCCGCCACCCACGTGCCGTCGATGAAGTGCTGGGAGGAAGGAAAGCCGATAGCCGCCATGAAGGGAACATTGACCGGCCCTGTCACGCATGTCAATATGCAGTCTCGCTTTGTGAGGCACTGAGGAGGCCCCGTGCGTGCCACCGCCGCTCTGCTGGAGCAGCCCGGACAGCCGTTCGTCCTGACCGAAGTGGACCTGGAAGATCCCCGCCCGGACGAGGTGCTCGTCCGCGTCGCCGCCGTCGGTGTCTGCGGTACGGACCTTGAGTTCGCCGGCTTCTTCCCCACGCCCGCGCTGCTCGGGCACGAAGGGGCGGGCATCGTCGAGAAGGTCGGCGCACAGGTCACCTCCGTACGCCCGGGCGACCACGTCGCCATGTCCTTCACATCGTGCGGTACCTGCTCCCTGTGCCTGACGGGCTCGCCCGCCTACTGCCGCAGCTTCGACGCGGTGAACTTCTCCGGCCGCCGGCCCGACGGCTCCACCGCGGTGACCCACGGGGGGCTGGAGGTCAACGCACACTTCCTCGGTCAGTCCTCGTTCGCCAGCCATGTCGTCGCACCGGAGCGGGCGGTCGTCCGGATCGACCCGTCGTTGGACCTGCTGCGGGCCGGACCCTTCGGCTGCGGCTTCCAGACCGGAGCGGGCGGTGTGCTCAATGTGCTGCGGCCACGCCCCGGCTCGTCGATCGCGGTCTTCGGGGTCGGGGCCGTGGGCGTGGCCGCCGTCATCGCCGCCGCGCTGAGCGGCTGCGAGGTCATCGCGGCCGTCGACGTGAACACGGCCAAGCTCGAAGCGGCCCGCGGCTTCGGAGCCACGCACTGTGTCGACTCCTCGGCCGAGGGGACCGCCGGGCAACTGGCCGACCTGGTGCCCGAGGGGTTCGACTTCGTGATCGACACGACTGGGCGCGAGGACGTCCTGCGCACCGCCGTGGAGGCTCTCGGGCCGCTCGGTCATGCCGGTGTCATCGGCGTCGGCCCCAGCGAGACGATGAGCTTCGACTGGCGCAGCATCCTCAACGGACGCACGGTCACCGGCATCGTCGCCGGGTCCAGCCTGCCGAGACTGTTCCTGCCGCAGTTGCTCGAACTCAACGCCAAGGGCCGGTTCCCGGTCGAGAAGATGATCACCTACTTCCCGTTCGAGCAGATCAACGAGGCCGTCGCGGCAGTCCGGTCCGGCTCGGTCGGCAAAGCTGTGCTGACCTTCTGAGCCGACCTTCTCGGCGTTTCCACGAGACATTGTCAGGCTCGGCCGCACGCCTTAGGGTGACCGACACCGATGAGGCTGCTGACATCCGGTGGCGCGGCCGGACAACACCGCGCACAGTTTCGAGCACGTGGAGCGTGCCCACCATGTCCGCCGACTTCGACATTGCTTCCGACATCGACTTCGACCACCACTCCGACAAAGCCAACGCCGATCCGGTCGCCTATTACGCGGGCTTCCGTGAGAGCTGCCCGGTAGGCCGCTCGGCTGCCCATGGTGGTTTCCACTACACGACGCGGTACGCCGACGTGGCCCGTATCGCCCGCGACGACGCGACGTTCTCCTCAGCTCGCGGCGACCACGGCGGGCAGGGGGTCGGCATCGTCATCCCCAAAGGACCTGGGCTCGAACAGTATCCGATCGAGCTGGACCCGCCGCGTGCGACCGAGTACCGGGAACTGATCAACCCGCTGCTGACCCCGGAGGCGGTCGGCCGACTGGTTCCCATGATCGAGCGTCATGCCGCCCGCGTCGTGGACGACTTCATCGAGCTGGGCTCCTGCGACTTCGTCCGCGACCTCACCAACCCGCTGCCCGCCGCGGTCACCCTGGACTGGCTGGGTTTCCCCGAGGAGGACTGGGCAAAGCTGGCCGGGCCGATCCACGACATCTTCGCCGCACCGGCAGACAGCGAGCGCGCCGTGCGCGGGGCCGCGGGGCTGGCCCATATGGACCAGCGCATCCGCGAGTTGATCGCCGAGCGCCGCTCCGCACCACGGGCCGACGCGGTCAGCGCGCTGGTTGCCGGCCGACGTGCCGACGGCAGCGCGTTCGGCGAGGACGAACTGGTGTCGGTGATCGGCCTGCTCATCGCGGGCGGCGTCGACACCACCACCTCCCTGACCGGATCGACGCTCGTCCACCTCGCCCGCCACCCCGAGCAGCGTCGACGGCTGATCGACTCCCTCGATCTGCTGGACAGCGCGACCGAGGAATTCCTCCGCGCGTTCGCCCCGTCGCAGTCGATGGCGCGCACGGTCACCAGGGAGGTCGAGGTCGGTGGCTGCCCGATGCACGCGGGCGACCGGGTGCTGATCCCATGGGTCGCCGCGAACCATGACCCCGCTGTGTTCCCCGACCCCACGCAGATACGCCTCGACCGAGACGCCAGCCGCCACCTCAGCTTCGGCATCGGATCGCACCGGTGCGCCGGCGCCCACCTCGCCCGGGCCATGTTCCGCGCGATGATGACGCAGGTCCTGACCCGGCTGCCCGACTACCGGGTGATCGAGGAGGGGCTCGTTCCCTACCCCACGCGCGGCAACCAGTCCGGCTGGGACGCGGTCCCGGCGGTCTTCGCGCCCGGTCCCCGGGCGGCAGCGGCGGCAGGCACGGCCCGCGCGCTGGGCACGCCCACCCCGCTGCGGGTGACCGCGGCGCGTGCCGCGGCCGAGGGCGTCGTCGCCGTCGACCTCGGCCTGCCGGACGGAGGTGACCTCCCCGCGTGGCGGCCCGGGGCGCACGTCGAGCTGCGTCTGCCCTCGGGGCGACTGCGTCAGTACTCGCTGTGCGGTGACCCCGCCGACGCCACGACCTGGCGCATCGCGGTCCTGCGCGAGCCCCGGGGGCGGGGCGGTTCGGCCGAACTCCACGAACTCGCCCGCCCCGGAGTCACGTTCGCGGTACGCGGGCCGCGCAACCACTTCCCGCTCGCCGAGGCGCCGTCCTACCTGTTCCTCGCCGGCGGCATCGGCATCACACCGATCCTCGCCATGGTCCGCGAGGCCGCGGCACGTGGCACACCCTTCACCGTCGTGTACGGCGGACGCACCCGCTCGACCATGGCGTTCGCCGACGAACTAGCCGCCGTCGCCGGCGACGCGCTCACCCTGCTCCCGCAGGACGAGGCCGGGTTGCCGGACCTCCCCCGGCTGCTCGGCGGGCTGGACGCGGAGACCGCCGTGTACGTATGCGGGCCGACACCGATGCTGGCGGCAGTCGAGCGCGAGTGCACCCTCCTGAATCTCACCGACCGGCTGCACCTGGAGCGCTTCACCGCAGGTGATGACCTCGAAACGAAGTTCGACGCCACGGAGAACCGGACCTTCGAAGTCCAGCTCGCGCGCACCGGCGGCACGCTCACCGTACCGCCCGACCGCCGCCTCATCGAGGTCCTGCGCGATTCCGTGAGCGGCCTGTCCTACGACTGCGAGAAGGGTTATTGCGGCGCCTGCGAGACCCGCGTCCTCGCCGGGACACCGGAGCACCGGGATTCCGTACTCAGCGACGAAGAACGCCTCGCCGGGCGCACCATGATGATCTGCGTCGGGCGCTGCCGGAGCGACCGACTCGTCCTGGACCTCTGACCCTGGCC
>NZ_JBHVEE010000165.1:0-20748 GCF_042802415.1 Streptomyces sp. NPDC057486
TCGGCGCCGTGATGCCGTTCTGGTATATCGGCTCACTCGTCCTCGTCGCGGTCTGGGCTGTCGCGGGATGGCACCACCACGGCACCGGCCTCGTCGTCACCGCCGCCGCACTGCTGATCGTCAGCGTGATCATGTCGATCCTGCTGCTCGTCCCGATCAACAACCGGGGCAAGACGTGGACCCCTGACAACCGGCCCGCCGACTGGAAGGAGCAGATGAACCGCTGGGACCGCTACCACTACGTCCGCGTCGCCATCATCATCGCCGCCTTCGCCCTGCTGGTCGCCGCCCTCGCCTGAGCCCGCGGCCCGACACCGCGCTGGTGGCGCACAATCCCCGAGGCGGAGACCTTCGACGCCGCGCAGCGCGAGTTCATCGGCCGCTTCCGCCCGACCTCACCGATCCAGCGGCTCATCCAGCCGTCCGAGGTGCGCGGCGGCACCGAACCCGCCCCGTCAGAGCCCACCCCACTGCGCTGCCGCCTCAATGAGCCGGTCGCGTACGACGGTGGTGGCCGGGTTGGCCGGGGCGCCGCGGCGTGTGGCGAGGTAGAGGGTGTTGAGCGGCGCGACTTCAGGTTCGTGGAGCTGGACGACGCTGCCCGCCGCCAGGGCCGGTTCGACGAGGTAGTGCGGCAGGACGGAGACGCCTGCTCCCGCCTCGACGGCGGCCAGGACCGCGCGGAGGTCGGGGACGACGAGAGCTACGGGGTTGGCGGGGCGCTGCCCGAACTCGCTGCGCCAGTAGCGGCGCACGATGGGAAGGTCCTCCGAGTAGGCGACGAGCGGCAGGGCGGCGAGTGCGTCCGCGGGGGCAGTTCGGAGCCTGTCGGCGTCCACGGTGTGGGCGGTGGCCGGCGCGCCGACAAGGAGGAACTCCTCGTCCACGAGCGGCACCGCCAGCACCGCCGGGTGCGTCGGGCGGACGGCGGAGACGACCAGGTCGAGCCGGCCCTCGGCCAGCTCGGCGAGAAGGTCCTGGGCCAGACCGAGCGTCACGTGGAGGTAGAGCCCGCGGGCGGTCAGCGGGGCGAGCGCGGGCAGCACCCGGACGGTCATGGCCTCGGCCGCACCGCCGATCCGTACCGTTCCGCGCAGTGCTGGTTCGGTCTCCGTGGAGCCCAGGACGTCGCGGAGTCCGTCCAGGTGCAGGCTCACGCGGGTTGCGAGGGCGGCGGCTCGAGGTGTGGGGGCGACGCCCTGGCGGGAGCGGACGAACAGCCGCTCGCCGATCTGCTCCTCGAGCCGGGCGAGTTGGCCGGTGACGGCGGGCTGGGTCACGCCGAGCCGCTGAGCTGCGGCGGAGAGGGAACCCGCGCGATAGATCTCCAGGAATGTGGCCAGCAGGTCCAGGCTCGGCACGCGGTCTTCCTTCCATCACTTGTCCAGGGGTGCCGGTTACCCGGTCCGTGCGGCGTGGCAGCTCGAGGGTGGCGCGTCGAACAACTCGATGAGACGGTCGTCACCGGCGTCGAGGAACACGGCACGGTACACGCCGCCCTGCGGGGCGCTCCACTCCCGTACGGACCGGAAGCCGAGCCCCTGGGTGCAGAAGTGCACCGAGGTGTCGATGTCGTGGACGCGGATGGCGATGTGGTCGAGACCTCCGTCGAGGACCGGGGCGGTCGCAGGCATTCCTCTTTCATCATCGGTGCTCCGGTGTCGAACGGGCCGGGCCGTCGGCCGGGAGTGAGCGGCAGGCCGGCGCTCACTCCCGGCCGACGATCTGCGCGAGGGGCTCGGTTCAGCCGACGAGGGTCTTCAGGACGGCATCGGCCGTACTTGTGCTCGACTGCGGGTTCTGACCGGTGATCAGGTTGTCGTCCACGACGACGGTGTTGCTCCAGGCCGCACCGGTCTGCAGGACGGCGCCCTCGGCCCGCAGCCGGTTCTCGACCAGGAACGGCGCGTTCTCGCCCAGCCCGCCCTGGCTCTCCTCCTCATCCGTGAACGATGTCAGGGCCCGGCCGGCGAACGTGAAGCTGCCGTCGTCCTCGGTCGCGCTCAGCAGGCCGGCGGCACCGTGGCACAGGGCGGCCACGGTCTTGCCCTGCGCGTCTGCCTCGTTCAGCAGGCGGCCGAGGTCGGCGTCCTGCACCAGGTCGGCCATCGGGGCGTGGCCGCCGGGAATGTAGATCGCGTCGTAGTCGCCCATCGTCACCTCGGACAGGGCGAGCGGCGTCGAGAGCTCCTCCGCGATGCCTGCGAGGTAGGTGCGGAACTCCTCGGCGTCGGCCTCGGAGACGCCGCCCTGCTCACTGAGGCTGAGGGTGTCGACCGTGGGGCGCGCGCCGGCCGGGGTGGCGATGTCGACGTCCGCGCCGGCGGCCTTGAGGACCTTGTGCGAGGCGGCGACCTCCTCGGCCCAGTAGCCCGTGGGGTGGGTGGATCCGTCGGCCAGCTTCAGGCTGGTGGCGGCGGAGATGACCATCAGAATCTTCGACATGGGTGTGCCTTGCCTTGGTGGTGGAAGAGATGCAACGAGGTGTGCCGCGACTTGTGGAGCGGCACTCGGACAACCCCAGAATCCATCACCGATCATCCATTCATGTATCGGCTTCCATAAGAATTCTTATGACTTGTTTCCGCGACGGGCCGCAGCCCGGTCGTTCTTGGCGACGGCGAGGTCGAGGAGATCCGGTGCGGGAGACGATGGAGGTTCTGACCTTCTTCTCTGCCCGCTTGTACAGGCGTCGCAGCGCGAAGAGCCGGGCACGGAAGGCGTTGGCGGCGGCCGAGCATGGCTGACCCCCGTGGGCCCGCAGGGATCGTGCATGGGCGGCCATGTCGTCGTCGATCACGTTTGGGCGTTCTCCGTGCCGTCCGCGCTCGCGGGCGGAGGCTTGGCCTTCGAGGGACTTCTCCCGGATGTACGCGATATCCCGCGAGTTCCGCGCCGCTGTCTCGGGATCCGCTGCTCAGGACGGTTCCCGCTCCGAGCGGCGCCCGACCGAACCCACGGGATATCGCGCAGGTCTCAGGCCGCTGTCTGCGCGGGGGCGGGGGCGGCGCTGCGGGCCGGGCGGCCGCGCCGGGCCAGGGGGACCAGTGTGATCGCGGTGGCGCCGAGTACGGCCGCCACGGCGAAGGTGGTGAAGCCGAGGCCCGCGTTGCCGCCCGCGACGACTGCGCCGCCGAGCGAGGGGCCGACGACCGCGCCGATGCGGCCGATGCCGGTGACCCAGCCCAGGCCGGTGGCCCGTTCGGCGGGTGCGTAGACGCGGGCGGTGGCCGCGTAGACCATCGTCTGGGCGCTGAACAGCCAGACGCCGGTCAGGAAGACGACGGCGTACGCGACGCCAAGCGGCAGGTGGGTCCTGAGGAGGAAGGCGCCGCAGGCGGTCAGTACGAACCAGATCGCGGAGACCTTGACCGGGCCGAACCGGTCCGCGGTGCGGCCCGCGACGAGCATGCCGACGATGCCGCCGGCGTTGATGACCATGAGGAAGGTGACGGAGGAGGTCAGTGAATAGCCGGAGGCGCGCATCAGTTCCGGCAGCCAGGTGGAGACCCCGTAGACGAGGAGCAGACCCGCGAACGAGGCGATCCACAGCAGCGGCGTCGCCCACCGGGTGCCCGGTGCGAACAGCGCGCCGATCGCCGACATGCGGCCCTTGGCCCCGGCCTGCGGGGCCTCGGTGGTGCCCGGCCGGTCGAGGCCGAAGCGGTCGGCGACGGCGTACGCGGCGTCGGTGCGGCCCTTCGCGTAGAGGACGCCCGGCGATTCCGGCAGCCACTTCAGGACCAGCGGCACCGCGATCACGGCGGGGATCACGCCCGCCCAGAACACCCAGCGCCAGCCGTGCTCGGGCGCGACGGCCAGGCCGATGCCCGTGGCCGCCATGCCGCCGGCGTGGTACGAGGTCATCAGCAGGCCGGTGGCGAGCGCGGCCCGGCGCGGCGGCGCGAACTCGGCCACGATCGCGAGGCCGATCGGCATCAGACCGCCGAGGCCGAGCCCCGAGACGAAGCGCCCGGCGCCGAACACGCCCGCCGACGGGGCGAGCGCGCACACCGCGGAACCCACGGAGAACAGCATGACGCTGGCGGCGACCAGTGGCTTGCGGCCCAGCCAGTCGGTGAGCGTGCCCGCGAGCAGGGCGCCGATCAGCATGCCGAACGTGGTCCAGCTGCCCACGGTGCCGGCGATGCCGGGGCTGAAGCCGAGGCCGTCGTCGGCGAGCAGGTGGGGCATGGTCGCGCCGTAGATGTTGACGTCCATGCCGTCGAAGAAGACGGCCAGCCAGCACAGGGCGATGACAACAGCGACGGATCTGAACGACCGGGACTGCACAGATGTCTGCGATGTCTGCGAAGAAGCCATAGGGGACTCGCTCACGCGGGAAGGGACGGGGGGCGGGTGGGCGGACCGGTGCCAGGGATTGCGTGGAAGGGAGCGGCTCTCCACGTCGCACTTGTCCGCCTGGTGAACTATGGTTCAGAATTCGATTCCCGAGAGTGTGGGACCACCCCCGCGCCGATGTCAACGGTTGAAAGACGGTTCCATGTCCGATGACTCCGTACGTCCCCTGCAGCGCGGTCTCGCCGTGCTGCGCGCGCTCGCCGCGGCCCGTGAACCCGAGCAGGTGCGCGCCGGCGATCTGGTGCGTGCCACGGGGCTCGCCCGTTCCACGGTCGACCGGGTCGTGGCCACCCTGGTGAGCCTCGGCTACGTACGGCAGCAGGGGCAGGAGCTGTACCTCGCCCCGCCCCTGATGGAGTTGGGCAACGCCTATCTGTCCACGAGCGGCCTCACCCACGAGGCCGCCGCCCGCGCCGCCCGGCTCGCGCGGGAGCTGGACGAGTCGGTGTCCCTCGCGGTGCCGGACCGGGACGGCGTGCGGTTCACCGCGCAGGCCACCCGGCGTCGCGCCATGTCCGTCGCCTTCCGCATCGGTGACCTGCTGCCCGCCGAGCGGTGCGCGGCGGGGCTCGTGTTCGCCACCGCATGGGACGAGGCCGACTGGGCGCGCTGGCGCGAGCGCACCGCCGCCGACCCGGAGGGCACCGGCTTCCCCGCCGTGGCGCCGCACCCGGTTGCCGAGGAGGAGTTCCGGCGCGGGGCCGAGCGCGCGCGGCGGCAGGGCTGGGCGCTGGACGACCAGCTCGTCGAGCCCGGTCTGGTCGCCGTGGCCGTGCCGGTGCGCGGCGACGACGGCACCGTGCGCGGCGCGCTCAGCGCCGTGAGCCACACCAGCCGCCACACCGCTCAGGGGCTTGCGGACGCTGTACTGCCGACCCTCCGGGAAGAGGCCGCCCGGCTCGCGGCGGCGGACGGCCCGGCGCCCGCGGCCCGCCCTGCCACGCGGCCCGTGACCGGGCCCGTCGTGCTGCAGTCCCTCGCCCGCGGCCTCGCCGTCCTGCGCGCCCTGGACGGCGCCCCGCCCGCCGGTCTGCCCGTCACCGCGCTCGCCGAGGCCACCGGACTGCCCCGCACCACCGTCTACCGCAGCCTGCGCACCCTCCAGAACGAGGGATACGTCGGCGCCGACGGCCCCCTGTTCCGTCCGCTGCCCCGCGTCCTGGAACTGGGCTACGCCCGCCTGTCCATGCCGGCCTTCGCCGACCTCGCCCAGCCGCACCTGCGCGATCTGGTCACCCGTGTGCAGGAGTCCGCGTCGGTGACGGTCCTGGACGGCACGGACATCCTCTACGTGGCCCGCGTGCCGATCACCCGCGTCATGAGCGTCGACATCACGCTGGGCACCCGCTTCCCCGCCTACCCGACCGCGATGGGCCGCGTCCTCCTCGCAGGTCTGCCCGAACCCGAGCGTGACCGGCTCCTCACCGACTCCGCCCCGCGTGCCCTCACCCCCCACACGGTCATCGACCCGGCGGACCTGGGACGCATCCTGCGCCAGGTCGCAGCCGACGGCCACGCGGTGATCGACGAGGAGCTGGAGGAGGGCCTGCGGTCCGTCGCCGTGCCCCTGCGCAACCCGGCCGGCCGTACTGTCGCCGCACTCAACGTCGCCCAGCACTCCGGCGACACCCCACTGGAGGCGACCCGCGACGCCCTCCTGCCCGCCCTGCGCGACGCGGCCGCCGCGATCGAGGCGGACGTGGCGATCGCGGACCGGTTCGACACGGTCCGCTACCCCTGATCGGGCGCCGCGCTCCACTCGGTCTTGTGACCGAAGCCGCGGCCGTTGTCCACCGGACGCAGCCACATGGGCTCGATCTCCCAGTGGTTCGCCTTGGCGAGGGCCTGGGCGAGGTGGCCAGCGGTCACGACGAACGGAAACCGGACCGCGTACGCCGCCCGCGCGACGCGCAGCGACTCACCGGCCGGCGCCGCGGGTCCGGTCCGGCAGGACGTCCACGCGCTCGCCCGTCTCCATATCCAGCAACCACATCGGCCGATCGCGGTCGGGCCGCAAACAGTCCATGGAGCACCTTCTTCGCGAACCGCTTCCTGGCCCGGCGCACGCGACGGTCCATGCCATCACCACTTGACGCGACGGGCACCGCGACAGGTTGCCGACCACCCAGGGCAGAGAACAGCTGCCCGCCGCTGCACCACACCAGGGGATATGACCTCCGTTCTTCCTTCGCCCGAACGCTCACCGAGCGCGGGGGCGAACGGCTACCGGAGTGGCTCGATGCCGTCCGCAAGGACGACCTGCCCACCATCCACACCCTCGCCGCAGGCATCGACCGCGACCGTGACGCCGTCATCGCCGGCCTCACCCTGCCCTGGAACTCCGGCGTCGTCGAAGGACACGTCGGAACACCCGGAGGTCCAGGTCCTCTTGCTCACCAGCACGCCGGCCCCAGAGCCCACCCTGCACACCCGCCTGGGCGCCATCCAAGGTCTCGCGCACCTGAGCCGCACGTCGCGGTGAGCCGCTACTGCCCCACAACTCTTGACAATTGCTCGCTTTCCCTGACTTGGGGGCAGGCGTGATTGCCGGGGTTCGGCAACGTACCGCTACGTGAGCTGGATGGTTGCGACCCTGTGATTCCTCGTGGAAACGACAGTACGGTCCATTCGCGAGTGACGGAGACACGAACGGGCTCCCCAGCGAACGAGAGAGTGAGCTGTGCATATGATGCATCCGCCCCCGAATCAGCCCCAGCCACCGGGGCACCCGCCCTCCTACGGGCCGCCTGCCTGGCCCGGGCCGCAGATGGCCCCATCGTCGCCGGTCAGCGGGTTCGCCATCGCGTCGCTCGTCGTCTCGCTCGTCTGTCTGGCGCCCTTGGGGCTGGTCTTCGGGATCATTGCGCTGGTCCGGATATCCCGCCGTGGCGAGCGTGGCAGGGGGCTCGCGGTGGCCGGCATCGCTGTCTCCGGAGTGGTGCTGGTTCTCGCTCTCTTGATGATGGTCGGGGCGCTGCGTTTCTCGGTCTGGTCGGGCAACTCACCGGGCGTGCCGGTCAGGGGTGGCAGTGGGATGAGCGTCTTCGCTCTGGAGACGGGGGACTGTTTCACCCCGGGCACTGAACTGTCGCAGGACAACCAGGGACCGCTCAGGAACGGCACGGCGGAGCGGCTGCCTTGTGAGGAGCCGCACCGCGGCGAGATCTATGGCAGCTTCGAGCTGACCGGCCAGGGAGCGTTCCCCGGTACGGAAGAGGTCATGAAGACCTCTCGCGATCGGTGCGGGGCGCTTCTCCTGGACTATGCGCTGGACCTCACGGCTCACGGCCGGTTGCAGACGTACTTCTACTACCCGGACCACGGCGGATGGGAGCGTGGCGGGCGCACCGTCCTGTGCTGGGCCGGTAAACCGCAAGGGGATCTGGAGGAGTCGATACGGAAGGACGAGAGCGATTTCGAACCGGCCCAGTACGCGTACATCTCAGCGTTCCGGCCACTGTTGGAAGCACAGCTTCGGGCCCCTCAGCAGGGGCCCGACAAGGACCTGGCCACAGCAAGTAGATGGGCCGGGCAGATGGCCGCAGCGCACGCGGAGACTGCCCGGATGCTCGGGGAAGCCCGAGGCGGGCTGCCAGGCGATGTTCGGGGGCCGGCGGGGGAGATCGTGGTGATCTTCGAGGCGGCCGTTCCATCTTGGGAGCAGGCCGCGCGGGCCGCGGACACCGGCGCGTTCCTCGCGGCAATCAAGCAAGCGGAAAGGGACACCGAGGTGACCGTGCAACTGGACGCCGAGATTCGGGCGGGCGTGGGGCTTCCCGTTCCCGAGAACGCGGCGGCCGACAGGGGAGAGGGAGTCTGAGTCGGGAGCCGCCGGGGCCTGCTGGACAGGGCGGCTGTTCTCGCGGCGGGGCGAGTGGGGCCTGGCGGGACCAACGACCGTTCCTTTCCTTGCGGCAGGCAATGTGGCGGGGCAGGGAGATCCCCCGGTCTGGCTCCGGGCAACGGCGGTGAGCCATCAGCCGGCCGGCTGAAACGAGGAGGCCCGCGAACAAGAAGGCGATTTCGCCGAAGAATTGGATACCCAGGCGAGGTCGGCAGGCTTCAGAGGTCGAAGAGGCCATGCAGAACGAGGGACGTACCAATCAGCAGGCCACCGAGGCCGTGGAGATGGGGCCTGGTGACGTGGCGGCGGGCCGAGGGCAGGACCCACCCTGTTCGGAGCGTCCCCGGACGGTGCTCGGCGGATGGCCGGACTTGCTGGCCGTGATGCCTCGCACGCATGCCCGATGTGGAGGGCGACCCGTAGGGTGGGCGGGTGGTGGATGCTCCCGGAGGGATATGCGGAGTCGATGCGCTACAGGACGTCTTGACCGACCTGTGTGCCTCGCCAGTTGCTGTCAACCGTTGGGATTCGCTGGAGCCATGGACCGTAGCCCGAGCCTGGCTTCGAAGTGCTTCGGCGCTTCCGCGCTCCGTTGTCGTCAAGTGCATACCGGGCGGGCAACGCGAGGCCCGCACCGCTCCATGGCGGCTGCGTACGGAAGTGGCGGCACTCCAGTTCCTCAGCGAGGACGTGGGGATAGGGCTTGGTCCTCGCGTCATCGCTGCCGACATGGCTGCCGGATTCCTCGTCCTGGAAGACCTCGCTCCTCGTGTCGGCCTGGACCAGTTGCTTCGACGGAACGGCGTGGCAGCGCACGGCGACCGGCTGGCGGCGTTCGCCCGCGCCCGCGGTGCGCTGAGCGCTGCCACCGTTGGGCGGGCCGAGACCTACTACGCCCGTCGGGCCAGGCTGGGGCCAGTTGACGCTGCGGCAGACCAGGCCGGACGACTCGCCCCTCTCCGCAAGGAAGCGATTGGACACGCATCGGCGCTCGGGGTGCCGCCAAGCGGCCGGACCGTCCACGAACTCGCCACAGCCATGGATGAGTTGGCTGATCCAGGCCCCTTCCTCGCCCTCAGCAATGGTGACGCAGAAGCCAACAACATCATGCTCCACGCCACCGGCCCGGCCGACGCCCGCCTCATCGACTTCGAATTCGCCGGCTACACCCACGCGCTGACCGACGCCGTGTGCCTGTATGTGCCCGGCCCGGCCTGGCTGGCCGTGGGCGATCCAACCACCACAGGCCTCGCCGACGAGTACCGCCACGCCCTGGCCCGCGGCATCCCGGAAGCCGAGGACGACCAGCGGTACGGAGACGGTCTCGCCGCCGCCTGCACGTCCTGGGCGCTTGTTCGCCTGCAGCGACTCACCCAGCTCGACACCCGCTCACCAGGTGACCACAGCCGGCTCCAGCTCATCGCAACACTGGAAGCCGCCGCGCACACCGCCGAGACCCACCGGGCCCTGCCACACGTCACCGGCTGGATCCGCCGTATCGCCGCAGTGCTGCGCCGCCGCTGGCCCGACGCGAACCAGGACCTCGCCGAGTCAGGAAGGTTCCCGCCCTACCGGCCCCGGCACTGACCCCGGGCGTCCGCTCGCCGCTTCACCGGGTCGCTGCCGGCCAAGGAGGTAGGCAACGGTGGAGGGGAAGCGACCACGGTGACCGCCGCTCCTTCCCCTTGTGCCATGGCGCTCATCGCCTCCGCGGCCTGTTCCGCGTGGCGCACACCGTCCTGGGCGATCGGGCGGAAACGGCGCCCGGCCGCGTTGAGGTTCAGCGAACGGGGCCGGCGCGTGAACAGGGAGACGCCCAGGACCTTCTCCAGGGCGCTCAACTGGCGGGAGAGGGGCGGCTGGGCGATGTGCGCCTGGTGGGCCGCGGCGGTGACCGACGCGGCCTCGGCGACGGCGAGGAAGTAGCGCAGCACCCGTAGTTCCATGAAGGCCTTCCGGAGGACTCGAACGATCCGGGCGCTCATCGCTCATCGACAGCAGTCGTATGAAGGCGAACGCTCGACACGGCGAGGTACGGCAGGCGCAACAGCACGATCAACCAGCCTGACACGCCCGCCCGGTGATCACCGGCCGTTAGCGAAAACCTGCACGTCACAGGCCATGGATGGGTTCTCGGCACCCGTAGCGACTGCCCTTCACCCGCGACCGTCATTCGACAAGAGGCCAGTGGGTCGTTATCTTGGAATCCATAAAGTTCCAGTGGCCTCTTATGGGGGTGCTGGTCGCACAGGCGAAGGTGGGTTCAGGTGATGAACGAAGGCACCGCACACGCAGCCCGGACACCGCTGGGCGGATCCGGCATCTCGGTGCGGCCCGTCGGACTCGGGCTGATGGGGATGTCGCAGTTCTACGGCGAGGTGGATCCCGACACCTCGGTCGCCACCATCCGGAATGCGATCGAGCTCGGTGTGGAGCTGTTCGACACGTCGGACTACTACGGTGCGAGCAGCGCCACTCCGGGCCGGCCGGTGGCCGGTTTCGGTCACAACGAGGAGCTGCTGGGACGCGCGCTCCAAGGGCGCCGGAACCGAGCAATCGTGGCGACGAAGTTCTCCGCGCGCCGCGGCCCCGGGGGCCGCAGCTTCTTCGACGGCCGTCCCGAGTATGTGAAGGCCGCGTGCGCGGCGAGCCTGAAGCGGCTGGGCACGGACCGGATCGACCTGTACTACTACCACCGGATCGACCCGGCCGTCCCGGTCGAGGACACCGTGGGGGCCATGGCAGACCTGGTCGCCGAGGGCAAGGTCCGGGCCATCGGCATGAGCGAGGTCACCCCGGAGATCTTGCGGCGGGCCCACGCGGTCCATCCCGTCACCGCGCTGCAGAGCGAGTACTCACTGTGGGAGCGCGGCGTCGAGGCCGAAGTGCTGCCGGAGTGCCGGCGGCTCGGGATCACGCTGGTGCCCTACAGCCCGCTGGGCCGCGGCATGCTCACCGGCGCCTTTGGCCTGGGCACCGAGTTCGACCGTGACGACTTCCGGTCCACGCTGCCCAAGTTCCAGGGCGACAACTTTGACCACAACCGGCAGTTGGTCGACGAGTTGGAGGAGTTCGCCGCGAGCACGGGCAACACCGCCGGTCAGATCGCTCTCGCCTGGTTGCTGGCCCAGCCCCACGACGTCGTCCCGATCCCCGGCTCCAAACGTCCGGCCCACATCAGCGCGAACCTTGCGGCCACCTCGGTCCGGCTCAGCGCCGACGACGTGGCCCGTCTCGGCGCCCTGTTCGACCCCGCGCGGATCAAGGGGGGCCGGTACGGAGCCCTCAACACGCTTCCGGACGAACCCGAAGTCACGCCCCGCACGGAACACCACACACAAGGGCCCGCCGTACCGGCCGCCCCATTGGACAAGGAGCACACCCCATGAACCATGACGCCCAGTTCGCCGGCAAGACCGCGCTCGTGACCGGCGCCGGAAGCGGTATAGGTTCCGACATCGCCCGCCTGCTCGCCGCACGCGGAGCCGACGTCACTCTGGTCAGCCGCCAGGAGGCGCCGCTCAGGGAGCTCGCCGACGAGATCACCAAGGCGGGCGGCAAGGCCCTCGTCGTTCCCGGCGACGTCAGCGACCCGCATGCCGTGGAGCACGCCGTCGCCGAGACCGTCCGCCACTTCGGCGCCCTGCACCTGGCCGTGAACAACGCCGGCACCTCCAGCGCCCACCACGACGTTCCCGACCTGCCCGAGGAGGAGTGGAACAAGACCATCGGGATCAACCTCTCCGGCGTCTTCTACGGGCTGAAGTACCAGATCCCGGCGATCAAGGCGGCTGGCGGCGGCGCCATCGTCAACATCTCCAGCGTCTTCGCCGACCGCGGTCTGTCCCACCGCGCCGCCTACAGCGCGAGCAAGCACGGCGTCCGCGGCCTGACCCGCGCGGCCGCGGCCGACTCGGCCCAGCACGGCATCCGGATCAACGAACTCCAGCCCGGCGTCATCCCGGTGCCCCGTCAGCAGGGCAACCCCGAAGAGGTCGCGAAGATCGCCGAAAAGATCCCGGCCCGCCGACTCGGCACCGGCGAGGAAGTGGCGAAGGCCGTCGCCTTCCTGCTCTCCGACGAGGCGTCCTACGTCACCGGCGCCCACCTCGCGGTCGACGGCGGATTCCTCATCTGAGCCTCTCCCGCTTCCCCTGTCCCGAGCCTTCGGGCTCGCCCGCACCACCCGTCCCCAACAGATCCCCTGTGACACACAGAAATCGAGGCAACATCATGAGCAAGACCTGGCTGGTCACCGGCAGCTCCCGCGGCCTGGGCCGTTCCATCGCCGATGCCGTCCTCGAGGCCGGCAACAACCTGGTCGCCACCGCCCGGCGCACCGAATCCCTGAACGACCTCGTCGACAAGTACGGCGACAAGGTCCGCCTCGTCACGCTGGACGTAACCGACACCGAAGCCTCCCGCCGGGCCGTCCAGGCCGCCGTCGATGCCTTCGGCCGCCTGGACGTGGTCGTCAACAACGCCGGCTACGCCGACATGGCCGCCATCGAGGACGTGACCGACGAGGCCTTCCGTAACCAGATGGACGCCAACCTCTACGGCGTCGTGAACGTCACCCGGGCCGCCCTTCCCCTCCTGCGTGAGCAGGGCTCCGGCCACATCATCCAGATCTCCTCCGTCGGCGGACGCGTGGGTGGTCCCGGCCTGGGCGCCTACCAGGCGGCCAAGTGGGCCGTCGGCGGCTTCTCCGAGGTCCTCGCCAAGGAAGTCGCCCCTCTCGGCATCAAGGTGACCGTCGCCGAGCCGGGCGCCTTGCGCACCAACTGGGCCGGCTCCTCCATGGCCACCCCGCCGGTCAGCGACCCCTACAAGCCGGTCGTCGAACCTGCCATCGCCCGTCAGCGGGCCTCGGACGGCAAGCAGAGCGGCGACCCCGCCCGTGTCGCCCAGGTCCTGCTGGACATCGTGGAGACCGAGGAGCCGCCGCTGCACCTGCTGCTCGGCAAAGACGCCGTCAAGGTCGGCCAGTTCGCGGCCGAGACCCTTGCTGCCTCGGACGCCAAGTGGCGCCACGTGAGCGAGTCCGTGTGATCCGCAGTAGCGGACCTGGTAACCAGATCCACCCCCTGCCGGTACCCGCCCCTCCAGGTGGCACCGGCAGGCCATAGGGTTACCACGAGCGACGCCAGGGGCGCCGCGAAAGTTCCCGAGGAAGCGACGATGACAGACGACCGGCCGACCGACTTCCAACGCGCCCGCAGTGCCGAGCAGCGCGAGGTCCGCAAGCAGACCATCCTCGCAGCCGCGGCAGAACTCCTCACAGAGATGCCCGTCAGCGACATCAGCCTGCGGGAGCTCAGTCGGCGGGTCGGGCTGTCGAAGACGAACGTCGTGCGCTACTTCGAGACCAGGGAAGCGGTCTTCTTCGAACTCCTCAACCGCGACCTCGCGCAGTGGATCGAGGAGTTGCCCACCGACCTGGCGTCCGCCGACATCGCCGGACCGGCATCGCCCCGAGCTGTGACGGACGCCCTGGCCCGGTCCCTGGCCCGCCGGACCCAACTGTGCGAACTGCTCAGCTCGCTGGGCTCCGAACTCGAACGGAACATCTCCGCCGAGTCGGCGCGCGACTTCAAGCGAGCCCACGTCCGGTTGCTGGGCGCCCTGGCGGAGCTGCTGCGACAGCACATCACCGCACTGAACCCTGCAGCCGCCCGCGAGTTGGTCTCCCTGACCGTCGTGTGCACGGCCGGACTGTGGCCCTTCGCGCACCCCTCACCGGCCGTCGTCGAGGCACAGCAGGACCCCGAACTCGCCGCCACAAAGGTCGACTTCGGCGAGCGGCTGGGCCGCACCCTGCATATCGCCGCCACGGGACTACTCGAGCTGGAAGAACGGGCCACCTGACACAGGGGCACGCCGAGACGAGGACGGCACCGTGAACATCACTCTGAATTCGATGATCACCGATGCTGCCGAACTGGAGGCGGAGACCGCTTCCCGGCACTGGCTGCTCGGCGGCTCGATCTTCCGGACGCCAACGTCCCAGGCCCCCGGTCTCCCGGCCTTCCGGATTGCCAGAAGGGCAGCAGGGTCAATCCAGCCCGGCCGGACACCCATTCCGACTGCGATCACGTCGGCTCCCCGGGCCAGATCGGCGTCCCAGGTACGGACCGCCAGTCCGTAGTGGGTCCGGCCGGCCCGGATCCGCCGGACGTGCCGCTTTCCCGACAACCGCGAAGGGATGTCACTCCCTTCTACGGATACGACGACACCGACCTGCAAAGCGGCTACTACCACGTCCGCACCCCGTTCGGGATCATGCTCCACATTCTCCGCATGAAGGCACGACGCGACTGTGTGCAGTCATCGCACTTGTGGATGACCAGATTCTCCGGCGCACGGTCAACAACCCCTTCGAGGCACCCGACCTTCCATGGTGGAAACGCCGAATCGAACTCTGACCCACTCGGCCGACCGACCCTCCCACTCCCAGGTACTGCTACTTCTCATCGACATTCCAGGGCCTCTCGACTGCGGACCGATGCCAGGAATCACCAACATTCGCTTTCCGCTCTCACCTACGCAGCCAGACGGTCCTTCCCCGCCGCGGAAATACAGTGATGGGGTGACTGAGACATGGAACGTTACTGACCCTGGCGTGATGCGGCTTCCCTCCGGGCGTCTGGTCCGTGGCCGCGGGCTTCGTCGGCCGGTCCCGGCCGGTCCGACGCCTGCCTACGCCGTCCATCTGCTCGGCAGGCAGCCCCCCGAGGCACCCTGGGAAGTCCAGTGGCTGCGCTGGCCGGACTTCTGGCTGCCAAGCAGCCACACCCAGGCCCAAGCCATCCTCGGTGAGGCATGGGCTCGTGCCGCAGTCGAACGCGTCGAGATCGCCTGCGGCGGCGGCCGTGGCCGCACCGGCACAGCCCTGGCCTGCCTCGCTGTCCTGGACGGAGTCCCAGCCGGTCACGCAGTGGACTTCGTGCGCCAGAACTACGACCACCGCGCCGTCGAAACCCCCTGGCAGAAACGCTACGTCCGCCGCTTCGCCGACTGACCCACCCCTGACCCGCCTCCGAACTCCGAAAGACCGGCAGCCCCCTGCGGGTTCAACGCCCATCCGCCTCAAGGACTCTACGGCATCCACTACCGCCGTCCCGCACCGTGCGCGCTCTCCGTGACGGGTTTCGTCCCCTGGCGTCGCTCGTGAGCGACAGCGATCCGTGAGTACTCCCTTGTCCAAGTTCAGGCCGCAGAGCGGCCTACGACGGCTGCTTGCCGTGCCATGACTGCCACAACGCGGCATAGGCACCGTCGGAGGTTACGAGGTCGTCGTGGGTACCAAGTTCGGTGATGCGGCCGCCGTCCATCACGGCGACCCGGTCGGCGTCGTGGGCGGTGTGCAGGCGATGCGCGATGGCGATGACGGTGCGCCCTTCGAGTACGGCGGCCAGCGCACGTTCGGTGTGGCGTGCGGTACGCGGGTCGAGGAGAGCGGTGGCCTCGTCGAGTATCAGCGTGTGCGGATCAGCCAGCACTACACGTGCCAAGGCGAGTTGCTGTGCTTGCGAGCCGTCGAGCCGATGCCCTGCAGCGCCCAGCACAGCGTCCA
This sequence comes from Streptomyces sp. NPDC057486, assembly GCF_042802415.1. Taxonomy (NCBI): domain Bacteria; kingdom Bacillati; phylum Actinomycetota; class Actinomycetes; order Kitasatosporales; family Streptomycetaceae; genus Streptomyces; species Streptomyces sp. NPDC057486. The sequence continues at coordinate 15,783 of NZ_JBHVEE010000165.1, forward strand.
GGCCGTTTGGCAGCTCTTCGGCCCATTCGGCCCCGACGGCCGCCAGGGCGGCGTGGAGTTCGGTATCAGTGGCGGTCTGTGCCGCGATCAGCAGATTGTCGCGGACCGTGCCGAGGAAGACGTGGTGTTCCTGGGTGATCAGAACAATCTGCCGGCGCAGCAGGTCGGGGCCGAGGTCGCGGATCGGAACCCCGCCGACCGTCACCGTTCCGGTGCGAGGCGCGTCAATGCCCGCGAGCAGCCTGCTCAGGGTGGACTTGCCCGCGCCGGAAGGGCCGACGATCGCCAGTCGCTCGCCCTCCTTCACGGTCAGGTCGATGCCGTGCAGCACGTCGCCTCCGCCGTCGTAGGCATAGCGCACGCCGGTCACCTCGATGCGGTCGTCGGAGGGGGCACAGGAAGTCTCCGCGGGTGCCTGGGGCACCTGTCCCAGCCCTTCGACCCGGGCGAAGGACGCGCTGCTGCTCTGCAACTGCTCCAGACGCTGCAGGATCACGTCCAGCGGGGCGGACAGTTGCCACAGATACATCGCGGAGGCGACCACCGCGCCCAGGCTCATCGCTCCATGGTCGTGCAGCACGCCGCCGACGAGGAGCACACCGACCACCGGAATGACGTAGGAGACGTCCACGGACGGAAGGAGCACGCTGCGCAGGAACAGTGTTCGCATCCGGGTGCGTCGGCATTTCTCGATCGCCGCCCGGCATGCGGTGATGCGTCGCTGCTGCAGTCCGAATGCCTCGACGGTGCGCGCGCCGGAGGCCGTGGTCGCCACGAGCTCCGCGAGCACCGAGTTGGCGGCTCCCTCAGCGAGATACGCGCAGCGTGCCCGGCGCAGGTACCAGCGCCCGGCGAAGTAGATACCGCTCAGACCCAGCACCGCACAGGCGCCGAGCAGCGGGGCAAGGGCGAAGATCGCACCGAGGATGAACAACGCCTGCACTGCGGCGATGAGCACGTCCGGCCCGATGTCGCGCAGGGCGACGGCGACAGCCGCGACGTCGGAACTGCCGCGGGTGGTCACATCACCCGTTCCGGCGCGCTCCACGACGGATGCCGGCAGCGCGAGCACGCGGTCGACGAACTGTTCTCGCACCCGCGCCGAAGTCCGCTCGCCGAATCGGTCCCCCACCAACCGGGCGTAACGCGTAAGCACCAATTGGGCAGCCGCGCACACGACGATGGCGAGCGAGAACCGGTCCACGGCCGTCACGCCACCGCCCGCCTTGACCACGTCGATGATCCGGCCGAGCAGCCACGGGCCGGCAAGACCGGCCCCGGCTGCCAGCGCGTTAAGGGCAATCAAACTGGTGAAGGCGCGTGCATCGAGGCGAATCAACTCAAACGCCGCACGGCGTAGATGGGACGGCTCGGCGACGGGCAGCTGCCCGGCCGCCTGCTGTGACCGTGCGGTCATCGGACAGCCTGCCGGGGCGGTCGTCCAGGGCCGTCCGGGTCCGTGTCACCCTCCGCACCGCGCGAGACCAGCCTGCGGTAGCCGGGCTGGCTTCGAAGGAGTTCCTGGTGGCTTCCGGCGGCGACTGCCTCGCCGTCAACGAGGTAGTACACGATGTCCGCCTTGTCCAGCAGGAGCGGTGAGGTACTGGTGACCACGGTGGTACGACCGTTGCGCGCGACACGCAGCCGGGCCGCGACGGCCGCTTCGGTGTGCGCGTCCAGTGCTGAGGTGGGCTCGGTCGCCAGCAGTACCTCAGGTTCGGCCAGCAGCGCCCGCACCAAGCGGATGCGCTGCCTCTGGCCACCGGAGAAGTTTCCACCCTGCGCTTCGACGGGCGCGTCGAGCCCGTCACGCAGACCGAGCACGATGTCGTCCGCCATGGCCGCGTGGACGGCCCGCGTGAGAGCCTCCTCGCTGCGTTCCCGACGACCCGCGACCACCTCGCGCAGTGGGCCGGCGAACAGTTCGGCCTCGCCATCCGCTACCAGGATCCGGGCGCGGACCTGCTCGAGGGCGATGTCGTCGAGCCGCACCGCACCCCAGGTCACCGCGGTGTCGGTGAACCGGCCGAGGCGGTCGACCACGGCCGCGGCCTGCGACGACCGGGCGCTGACCAGCGCAGTCAACTTCCCGGGCGCCACCTCGACGCCGGAGGCCGGATCGCGCAGTACGGACGGCCGCCCAGGTGCGTCCGCACCCGCCGCGCGGTCGGCTGCATCGGGCTCCAGGTCGAGGAAGCGCAGCACACGTCGTGCGGCGACCAGTCCGCGGCTGAGATCGGAGCCGCCCTCGATGAAGAACGCCACCGGCACCACCAGAACCGCGACATACCCGTAAACAGCCACCAACTCCCCTGAGGTGATGGCGCCTTGCGCAGCCATCCGGGCGGCAAGCCAGGTGATCACGGCAAGGAACAGCATCGGCAGGCCGACACCGAGGGCACCGATCCAACTGGTCACCGCCGCGACCCGGTACCCCTGCGCCTGCAGCGCTCGCGAATCGCGGCGATACCGCTCGGCGTACACCTGCTTGCCGCCAAGACCACCCAGGACGCGCAAACCCCCGACGATGTCCCCGAACCGGGCCGCCAGCCCGCCCTGCTGTTCCCGGTAAGCCATCTGCACCCCCTGCAACCGGCCCAGCAACGGCCCGATCAGCAGCGCGAGCAGCGGCACACCCACCAACACGACCACGGCGAGCAACCAGGAGACGGACAGCAAGAACGCGGCCACGACGACGTAGGCGACCACAGCGCCGACCCCGGGGCCGGTGATGGTCAGCGTGTTCGCCATCGCCGCCGCATCACTGAACCCGATCGTGACCACCTCGCCGGCCTCCACCCGTCGCGGCAGCGTGGCCCCCAGCCGCGTCGCGTGCGCCACCACAACCTGCACCGTACGGAAGGCGGCATCCAACCGGACCCGAGTCATCGTGCGATGCCGCATGACGGCGAGCCAGGCGTTCAGCACTCCCACACCCAGCAGCACCACAGACCAACCCGCCAGCTCGCCCGCATGTCCCGGCTCCAGCCCGTCGTCGACCGCGCGGGAGAGCACAAAGGGAGGCAGCGTCAGGCCGACCATCCAAGCGCTACCCAACGCCGCACCGGCCGCGCACCGGCCGCGCTGACAGGTGACCAGCCACCACAGATACCAGCCGGGGCCGCGCCGATCCGGAATAGGCGGGGCAATCGATATATCGGTCATCCACGCACCCTACGGGGACGTCCACCACCCTCTCCAGGGTGTCGGTCTTGTTCTCACTGAGCTCCGACGGCATCCTCGACCAGCCGCACCACGCCGCGACGGGAACCAACGTATGGGAGGAGGGGGTAGCCCTCAGGGTGGGAGCCGTTTTCGTCCAGCCCGCCTCCTCGGGCGACGCCTCATGAAGTGGCTCAGTTACTTCTGCCTGCGAAGCCGAGCCGTGACTTTGCGTACTACGCTGCAACGTCAGGCAACGCGCTTCCATCGGTCAAGGCAACGGCCGTTCGCTGCGCAACCTGCGAATCTCATGAACGGCGCTTTCGGCCTCGACATTCTCTGCACCAACGGCCGCTTTGCCCTACTACAGGGCGCTGACCGGCGCCATGGACAACGACCCGGACATCGTCTGCACCGTGCACGCCGACCGCGTCGACGACGACCAGGACGACGACCCCGACAGCCTGGCCGACCTCGAAGCGCAGGCCCTGGAAGCGATCCACGGATGAGCTGACGGACGCTCCGTGCTGCCCAGGCAGCGGGCCCGCTCCGAGCCCGATGCAGCAGCTGAAAGCCCGTGGCGGTGTAGCAGTGGGTCCGGCATCATCCCCATGTGATTGTGATGCAACCCGTTCTGGAGATCTCCGCTGCCGACGACTTCGCGCTCTGGCCGGTTGGCGAGCACGAGTCATATGGCTACCTCGTGCTGAACGGGGAGCTCACTCCGGCGGAGGTCGGCACGGCGGTTATGCGGATCGCCGACTGCAACGACTTCGAGCCGGAGGAGGAGCACGGGCCGTGCCCGACCGACCCGCTCGGCACATTCCTGCACGGGCTGCTCACCATGCCGGATCTGTTCGCCGCCGGAGGGTTCCGGGTGACCGACAACAGCACCGGCACCGTCTTCATCGAGCCGGGCTGCTGCAACGGCCTGGAGACCTGGCGGGACTGGCTGGACGTGCTCGACGGTACCGGCTGCTCCTACTTCGGCCACGATCCGTTCTCGGTGGCCGAACGCGTTGGCGACATCGTTCGGCTGACGCTCGACGCCCATGGGACGGACAGCGGCCCGGTGATCGAGCTGTCGGTAGACCAGGTAGGCAGGCTCGTCGCGGGCGCCCAGCAGGATTTGCAGGACTTCCTCAGCCTTGCCGGAAGCTGGGCTGAACAACACCTGCCAGCACATGCTGCCGCCGTCACTTCCGCCCTGGCACGGGCACTGGACCTGGCGCCCACACGATGACCAGTTTCCTGACCCACCGAGCGCACGTGCACGACGCTCGCCTTCCCCTCCGCCGCCGGCACAGCGCGCTGCGGACCTGCATCACCCTCTTTGCGCCGTACGGCTTCCGGGCGACGTACCACCACCTCACGCTCAGCGCCGCGATCCCCCGGCAGTTGGAGGCGGACCCGGACGCCCTGGTGCGGGCGGTGGAGGAACTGCATGAGGCGCGGGTGCTGTGGCTGGCGCGGGCGGAGGAGTATGCCGCGCAACGCCGGGCGGAGAAGCGGGCCGGGCGGCGGGCTGTAGTGAACCCACGACCGTGGTGGCTGCGGAGCTGGTGGGAGGGCCCGAACCGCGCCTGGTACGAAGATCCGTTTCGCCATCCGTCGCTGCGGCTGCCCGAGTACGTCCGGCGACAGAACGCGATTCTGGGCGGCGCCGATCTCCCCGGCTGCCCAGCCTGCGGGGACGAGAGACCGCTGATGTCGAACTCGACCGGGCACGGCTGGGTGGAGCTGTGCCGTGGGTGCGCGTGGGTGCTGGCGCCATGTCCGTGCGGGCAGCGGCACCGGTTCGTCC
>NZ_JBHVEE010000166.1:0-20581 GCF_042802415.1 Streptomyces sp. NPDC057486
GACCACGTCCGTCGGCCGGCCCCCTGCACCGGTCGACTCCCGCGGGGGCCGGCAGCAGGGGCGAGGTACCCCCGTCGACCCACGCACTGCGGCCGGAGGCACACGCCCAGAGCACCTTCGCGCTCTTAATCCGCCGCGGCCAGAAGAGAGTTCAGACCGAGAGCCGGCCCCCGGGCCGAAGCCGCGGCCATAGCCGCCCGGAGAGGCCACCACCGGCAGCCCCAGCTGCCGGCCCGAAACGGGCAGTACGTCACCTACCCGTCCTCTGGGGCGTGTTCGTGCTCCGAATGCGCAACCGGGCCCGCTGGGGAACTACGTCCAGGCGACGGCCACTACGGCTGCGGCGGCCGTGAACGTCCCCACGCCGTAGAAGGCCCACGGTTGCTTGTTGCGCATGCCCGTCACCGCCGTCGCCGCAATCAGGACGTCCAAGCCCAGCTTCACCCACATCTTTGCGGTGTCCACCGGCAGGTCCAGGGATATGCGGGTCCAGATGAGTCCCGCGCCTGTGACCAGTTGGACGACCGTGCTGCTGACCATGTAACTGCCGGTCACGGGGTCCTTCCCGCGCAACTGGAAGAACAGGCCACCCATGATCGCTGCGAACCCGAAGAGGTGGAAGACAAGGAACACATACCGAAGGATCTCCATGCCGGTGATCGTTCCACAGGGGCAGAACAAAATGACGATCTTTTACGCAGACCGGTGGGCGAGCGAGCGGGGCCGGGGGTTGTGAGCTGCTGTCGGTTTGCTGAGCGGGAGTGAGTGGTGGTGTGCGGGAGTGGGTCCTGTCGGCGAATCCCGTGCCCCGCACCGCCCGCGCCTCCGAGCCGACCCGGCAGGTCTCCCCGGATCCACGGGCCGGACATCGCGCCGACTCTTGACAGAACATCCGCAGGATTACAACCTATGGCAACGTTGTCAGGCGGGCTCGTGCAGGCCGCCTGCTCTTGAGGGATTCACCTGAAACGGATCACGTCACTCATGCCTGACCAGTCATCTCGCCCTTCCCGCAGAGCAGTTGTCGCAACCGGCTCCACGCTGCTCGCAAGCCTCGGGCTCGGGGTCGCGCTCCCCGGGACGAGCCATGCGACCGGGCCCGCAATCTCCACCGGCAGCACAACCGGCCCCCGGGGCGAACTCGCCGCGTACCGCCCTGTCGAGGTGTCGTCCGTCGACTACGCACCCACACCCGGCGAGTTCGTGGTGGACAGGCTCAACTCCACCGGTGTGAAGGGCAGCGGGTGGCGCGCCGCCGACGGCGACCCGCAGTGGATCTCCGTCGACCTCCAGTCCGAGTGCGAGGTCGACTCACTGCGGCTGACATTCGAAGCCACCAAGGACGACCCCGTCTTCACGCCGTCCACCAGCGGCAATCCACGTGACAGCACAACCGGCCAGGAGATCCTGTCCAGCTGCGCGGTGGAGTTCACCATCGAGACGTCCCGGGACCGCCACGCATGGACGACGGTGTACCGGACCGCCTCAGGCGTCGGCGGGGTGGTGGAGATCGGGCTGGACAGTCCCTCCACAGCACGCTGGGTGCGAATGACCGTGACGAAGCGGTCGAACTCCAACCCGCTGGGTCTCAACGGCTTCGAGGTGTACGGCACGGCCAAGGGCCACAGGCCCGCCGCCACCGGGTGGACCGACTGGGGCACGCACAACCATGAGGCACCCGCGCTGAGGGTCGCCGACGACGGTACGGTCCCGCTGGAGTCGGGCTGGACCCTGACGATGGACGAATGGGCCGGCGCCGAGGGCGCCGAGCTGTCCCTGCCCTTGGTGGACACAAGCCGCTGGCTGCCCGCGACGGTGCCGGGTACGGTTCTCGGCTCCCTGGTGGACCAGGGCCACCTGCCCGACCCGGTCTCGGGGATGAACAACCTCCACATACCGGAGGCCCTGTCGCGCCACGCGTGGTGGTACCGGCGCGGCTTCCGTCTGCCGCGCGGCCTGCGCACCGGCTCGGGGCGCCGTGTCTGGCTGGAGTTCGACGGCGTCAACCACAAGGCCGACATCTGGCTCAACGGGCAGCAGGTGGGCGGGCTGACGTACCCCTTCGCCCGCTCAGCCCACGACGTGACGCGCCTGCTGGCATCCGGCGGCGAGCAGGCGCTGGCTGTACGGATCACACCGATGCCCTTCCCCGGCAGCCCCGGGGACAAGAGCGAGGCGGGCCTGGCCTTCGTGGACGCCGGCGCCACCATGATGAACCGCAACTCGCCCACGTACCTGGCCGCCTCCGGGTGGGACTGGATGCCGGCCGTACGCGACCGCGTCTCCGGCATCTGGAACCACGTGCGGCTGCGCTCGACGGGGCACGCGGTCATCGGCGACCCACGCGTCGACACCACGCTCCCCCACCTGCCCGACACCGGCACTGCCGAAGTGACGATCGTGGTGCCGGTGCGCAACGCCGATTCCACCGGGCGGCGCGTGACGGTCACCGCGTCGTTCGACGACGTGCGGGTCTCACGGACCGTCACGGTGCCGGGTGGTGAGAGCACCGACGTGGTCTTCGCGCCGGCCGACCACGCGCAGCTGCGGGTGCGCAATCCCCAGCTGTGGTGGCCCAACGGCTACGGTGAGCCGGCCCTGCACGACCTCACGCTCGTCGCATCGGTCGACGGCGAGGAGAGCGACCGGCGCACCACACGCTTCGGCATCCGCCAGTTCGGTTACGAGTACGCGGTGCCGCTGCCCTTCGACGGGGGGACCAACGCGTACACGCAGTCGGTGGAGCTGGGCCCCAGGAAGGCGCGGTACGTGCGGATCAGGTGCCTGACACGCACCACGAACTGGGGTTCGTCGCTGTGGGGCCTCTCGGTGATCGACAGCGCGGCGCCCGGTGTCGACCTGGCCCTGCACAGGACCGCCACGGCCTCGACCGTGGACGAGCCCGGCCACGAAGCCGCCAACGTCACGGACGGGGATGCGAAGACGCGATGGTCGTCGGCGTTCGAGGACGACCAGTGGATCCAGGTGGACCTCGGCGGGTCCGTCCCCTTCGACCGGGTGGAGCTCGTCTGGGAACAGGCGTACGCCAAGACGTACGTGGTGCAGGTCTCCGCCGACGGCGACACCTGGACAGATGCGGAGTCCGTCGACAACTCAGCGGTGCCGCTGCCGTTCCAGAACGCCAACGCGAGCCTGCAGAGCGTGGATCTCGGTCACCGCACGGCACGGTACGTGCGGCTCAACTGCGGTGAAAGGGCGACGAGTTGGGGAACGTCGCTGTGGAGCCTGTCGGTGATCGACAGCGGGAAACCCGGCGCCGACCTGGCCCTGCACAGGACCGCCACCGCCTCGACGGAAGACGGCTCGAACACAGCGCAGAACGCCACCGACGGCAAGCCCGGCACTCGCTGGTCCTCGGCGTACGAGGACAACCAGTGGATCCAGGTGGACCTCGGCGAGTCCGTCTCCTTCGACCGCGTCGTCGTCGTGTGGGAGTCGGCCTACCCCAAGACGTATGTCGTCCAGATCTCCGACGACGGGGACACCTGGACGGACGTGAAGTCCGTCGACAACACCCCGGAACCGCTGAAGATCAGCGTCAATGGTGTGCGGGTCTTCTGCCGGGGCGGCAATTGGGGCTGGGACGAGCTGCTGCGCCGGATGCCGGCCGAGCGGATGGACACGGCGGTGCGGATGCACCGGGACATGAACTTCACCATGATCCGCAACTGGCTCGGCAGCAGCAACAGGGAGGAGTTCTTCGCAAGTTGTGACGCGTACGGCATGCTCGTGTGGAACGACTTCCCGAACGCCTGGGCCATGGACCCACCGGACCACGACGCCTTCAACAGCCTGGCCCGGGACACCGTACGGCGCTATCGCATCCACCCCAGCGTCGTCGTCTGGTGCGGTGCCAACGAGGGCAACCCGCCCGCGGCGATCGACACCGGCATGCGCGAGGCAGTCCGGACGGAGGCGCCCGGTGTCTTCTACCAGAACAACTCGGCCGGCGGCATCATCTCCGGCGGCGGCCCCTACGGCTGGGTGGAGCCGGAACGCTACTTCTCCCGGTCCACCTACGGCGGCGGCCACTTCGGCTTCCACACCGAGATCGGCATGCCCGTGGTGTCCACTGCGGAGAGCATGCGCAGCCTCGTCGGCGACGAGCCGGAGTGGCCGATCGGTGACGCGTGGTACTACCACGACTGGAGCACCAGGGGGAACCAGGCTCCGCAGAACTACCGTGCCGCAATCGAGGCCCGGCTCGGCACGGCCGTCGGCCTGGACGACTTCGCCCGAAAGGCACAGTTCGTCAACTACGAGAACACCAGGGCGATGTTCGAGGCCTGGAACGCCAATCTGTGGAAGGACGCCAGCGGCCTGATGCTCTGGATGTCCCACCCGGCCTGGCACAGCACCGTATGGCAGACCTACGACTACGACTTCGATGTCAACGGCACCTACTACGGGGCACGCAAGGCCTGCGAGGCCGTCCATGTGCAGGCGGACCCGCAGAAGTGGGAGGTCGTCGCGGTCAACCACACCGCGCGCGGCCTGAAGACCGTGACCGTCACGGCCCGGCTCTTCGACCTGGACGGGCGGCAGCTCGGGTCCACCCACCGTACGAAGGTGGATGTCGCCCCCTCGGGCACGACACCGGCGTTCACGGCCGAGTTCGGGAAGGATCTGCCCGGCCTGCACCTACTGCGGCTGACCCTGGAGGACAGCCGTGGCAGAACCCTTTCGGAGAACACATACTGGCGCTACCGCGAGACGGCCGACATGAAGGCGCTCAACAAGGCCAGGACAGTCAAGGTCACCGCCGACCTCGGCCACGTCTCCCGGTCGGGGACGCGCCGCACCATGCCCGCGACCATACGCAACCGGGGCTCGGCGGTCGCCTCGATGGTGCGGATCTCATTGCTGGACGCCGACGACGGCGGGCGCGTGCTGCCGACGCTGTACAGCGACAATTATGTGTGGCTGCTGCCCGGGGAGTCGCGCACGGTGACGCTCTCCTGGCCCGCCGACGCGCTACGGTCGGGGCGGCCCGCGCTGCTGACCGAGGGATACAACAGCGCGCGAACGGTGACACACGCCTAAGGGCCGTCCAGAAATCCCTGACGGAACGGCGCGCGGCGTCGGATGCGGTGCATCGCAAGGCGGAGGAGCGTCCTCATACTGGGCGTATTCGGGCGTTCCGACAACGCAGCGAGGTGCCGTAGCCGGCGTCGTGCGCCCGCCAGGGATCACGGGACAGCCCTTGGCGTCCGCTTCGGGGCCGGCCACTCCCGCGGCCGGCCCTACCGCTATGACCACGCGCGCTGCAATGACATCCCCAGGGCCGTACCGGTGCCTCTGAACGTGAGGACCAAGTACTCCTGCGAGGTCGTCTTCAAGGGCAGGACCCCAGGTGGCCTGGCCGAACCGGTGCGCACCACGGACGCCGGACCGCGGGTCCCCTGACCACGGCACGCCGCTGCCATGGATGCCCACGCCGAGAGTGGCCCTTCAGTCGATGATGCCCGACATTGCGAGCACCTTGTCGATCCGTACCCGGACGAGCAGCTCGCCGGGGACGCCGTTGCGGGCGCCGTACTCCTCGGCGCGGTCGGCGCCCACATAACGGGCCGCGATCCGGGTGGCCCACTCCCGGACCTGCGGGAGGGCGTCGCTGAGCTCCGCGTGACCTCGCAGGACCACGTACCCGAACGGCGGCCGCTCATCGTCCACGCACAGCGCAACCCGGCCGTCCCGGGCGAGGTTGCGACCCTTGACCGTGCCCTGACCGGTGTTGAACACCAGATCGTCACTGTCGAGCAGGAACCAGACGGGGGCGATGTGCGGGCTGCCGTCCGCGCGGACGGTGGAGAGTTTGCCGGTCCGCGTGCCGGACATGACGAATGCGCGCCACTCGGCCTCGCTCATCTTCTGTGCCATGGCCGCATGCTGCCTGATGGCAAGCCGGCTGACGGGAACTGACGCGCGGACCGGCCGTTTCCCTCCATGCGGCCCAGCCACTGATCCACTTTCGATACACGTTCCGGAGATCACCGGCCACCGCGACGACGCGCAAAGTCACCGGAGCCGCGCGCCTGGCCGCCCGAAGGCGTCCACCATCCGGCCCTTGTGGTTTAGACCACGGTCACCGTCCGGCTATCGGCGATCAGCATCATCCCTGCTGTCATACGGGGGTAGTTCAGGGAGATCGCATGAGCAGAACCAGTCATCCCGGACCGGGTCGCCGCAGTCTGCTGCAGGCAGCGCTGGCCGTACCGGTGGTCGGAGCGGCCGGCACGGTGCTGGACACGCAGTCCGCGCAGGCCGCCACGGCGCAGCCATCGAGAGCCGGCTCCGGCAACCACCGTTTCGACGCGGAGAGCCCGCGCTTCGCACTGGCGGTCCTGCCGGACACCCAGTACCTCTTCGACGCGGACAGCGCGGACCCGGAGCCGCTGAAGGAGACGTTCCACTACTTGGTGGCCCAGCGCCAGGAGGCAAACATCGCCTTTATGACGCACCTGGGCGACGTCACCGAGCACGGTAGCGAGGAAGAGATCGGTCTCGCGGCGGACACCTTCCGGACCATCCACGGCAAGGTGCCCTACAGCGTCCTCGCCGGCAACCACGACATCAACTCGGGCACCGACGACCAGCGCGGTGACACCGCCTATCTCCGGGCGTTCGGGCCGCAGCGCTTCACCTCCATGCCGACCTTCGGCGGCGCATCGCCCGACGGCTACAACAGCTACCACGTGCTGCAGGCGGCCGGGCACGAGTGGCTGGTACTCGCCCTCGACTGGCGCGCCTCCGAGAAGGGGCTGGCCTGGGCGCAGGGCGTCCTCGACGCCCACCCGACCCTGCCGGCCATCCTCACGACCCATGACATCGCCTGGGCCGAGGACAACGGCCAGGCGCACCTGTCCGACAACGGACAACGGCTCTGGGACCGCATCATCCGCGGCAACGATCAGATCTTCATGGCGCTCGGCGGCCACTACTGGCCTCCGGGGCGCACCGTGCTCACCAACGATGCAGGCCATGACGTGCATGTGCACATCACCAACTACCAGGACCGCTACTACGGCGGTGCGGGCATGGTCCGGCTCTACTCCTTCGACCTGGTCCGCAACGTCGTCGACGTGGAGACGTTCTCGCCGTGGTTCCTCGCCCGCGACCCCGAGAAGCGCACGCCGCTGGAGGCGGAGAGCATCGAACTGACCGGTCCGGTGGACCGGTTCTCGCTGGACATCGACTTCGTGGAGCGTTTCCGGGGATTCGCCCCGGTGGTTCGCCCGGCGCCGCGTCCGGCGTCCCGGGTGATGCCGCGGGGCACCGTCGCCTACTGGCGGTTCGACTCCTCGGGTCTCGCGGGTGCCGGCACTGCCGGTTCCGCGGTTGCCGCGGGCACCGTGGCACGCGACCTGTCCGGGCACGGAAACGACCTCCGCGTCCAACTGCTCCACGACAGCGCCTCGAAGGCCCTCACCTGGTCGGGCGATCACCATGCCGAGCAGCCGGCCCACGCCAGCCTCCGCTTCGACGGCGGCAAGTCGCCGGACCGGGGCGCGATCCTCACCACGGCCGCCCAGGCGCCGCTGAACAGCTTGACGTTCACCTCGGGCTTCACCATCGAGACCTTCATCAAGCTTCCGGAGCCGTTCGAAGGCGACCACGCCTGGATGGGCATCCTGAGCTGGGAGGGTCGCAACGGCGACGCCGGAAAAACCACCGGCTGGTCGACGGACGAGCCCACCTGCAGCCTCAATGTCACGCCTGAGCGCTTCCTGCAGTTCGTGCTCTACCCGCACGTCCAGGACGCCGACCCGACTTCGTGGAGCCACGCGCTGCCTGTGGGTCGCTGGACCCACATCGCGGTCGTGAACGACGGTCACCGCACGGTGATGTACGTCGACGGGTCGAAGATCGCCCGGAACCCGTCCCAGCCGGCCACCGGCATCGCGACGCTCGGAAAGCCATTCGTCATCGGCGGCACTCAGTTCGCCGAGCAGTTCGGCCAGAGCTTCTACGGCTGGATCGGCGACACCCGCATCGTGGACCGGGCGCTGACCCCGAAGGACTTCATGGCCCCGTTCGCGTAACGGCCTCAGCGAGCGGCCGGATGACCACCTGAGTCCGATGCCCGGCCCGGGAGCCACGCGATTGTCGCTCCCGGGCCGTGTTGCTCCTCCGCCCGGCGGGCCGAGGGCACCTTCGTCCGGAACATCCGAGCGGCGTTCGCGGGCAGTCGGGTCACCGAGGACGGCGGCGGACTGCTCCACCGGCCCGGTCCAGCCGCAGGTGGGCTGAACTCCCGTGCGGACGGCCCGGATTGCCGAGCGCCGTGAGCAGACACCAAGCGGTGTCGATCGCGAACGCGGCCTCGTAGGTGACGCAGGCATGTTTCGGAAGCCGGGTGGAGTTCCGGTTCTGAAGGGAGGTGTTCGTCGTAGGGTGAGAGGCAGCCGAAGGTGGCCGGCGGCCAAGGGAGTCATGTATGACGCGGTACCTGATCTCGTTCGATGACGGCGCGATGACCTTCCCCGAGGAGGAGTTGCCCGAGGTGGCCGAGGCCTCGCTCGAGGTGGTGCGTAAGGCTCGGGATGCCGCTGTGTGGGTCTTCGGTGGTGGACTGGAAAGGCAGCAGGCGAGCGTCGTGTCCACCGACGGGACCGTCACCAACGGTCCGTACCCGGAGACCAAGGCGGTTCTCGGCGGGTTTGCGATCATCGATGTGCCCTCACGTGAGGACGCGCTGGAGTGGGCTGCCGAGCTCGCCGCCGCGTGCCGCTGTGCGCAGGAGGTCCGGGAGATCATGCCCGACCCGACCGCCTGATCGAAGACAGTCCCCCGCGGCCGGCCCTGGTTCGGAAGTGGCTTGTGACCTGCGGGATCGGCATGCTGCGGGCCTGTGGGCGAGGCGGTTGGGCGGCATGATCTGACGGGCGAGGCGTGGGCGGTGCTCGAGGCGTTGCTGCCGGTCGCAGGATGCGGCAGTCCGGCGCGGAACCTGGGTCGGCAGGTCGGCGGAATCCGGCACCGGGTCCGGGCGGGGTGCCCGTGGCGTCGTGGTCGCCGCCTCTTGTCGTCGCCGGCTTCAACAACCGCCAGCTACCCAGAGGCCCTTCCTCCATGCGCGCACGGCGGCCGGCTCTCCCTCGGTCGCGCCCGGGCTCCGTCGCTTACGCGCTCCCGTGAGCCGCCGTGACCAGCTCCGGTCGGGACATCTGCGGCCACACCAGCAACACGTGTCTCACACTGCCCTGTTGACGCGTGCCAATGATCACCATAGGCTCCCTCGCCGTCGGCTCCGGCGCGAACCCGGAATCCAGATTCCGTCCGTCTGCGCGCGGCCGCCCCTCGTCGACCCGTCGACGGCGGGTCAGGGGTCGCTGCCCGACAGCACCACCTGCACCGCCCCGTACCGACAACTCCGGGAGGAGCAAGTGAGAGGACGTCGCGCGGCCGCCTGGGCCGCCTCAGCCGTCATCACCACCTTCGCATTGACCGGCACGCTCGCCGGATCCGCCGCCGCAGCGCCCGGCACGACATCCGGGTCTGCCACCGCAGCACAGGACCGGTCGGAGGCGGTTGCCACCGCGACCGACCCCGTCACGCACGAAGAGAACGACCGCGTCCCGGAGGGCTCGCTCTGGACGCAGCACTACTTCCCCTCCTCGGACGGCAGCGGGGTCGAACTGCACGCCGACGTGCTGCGCCCGGCAGACCTGCCGGCGGATGCGAAGACGCCGGTGATCCTGTCGGTGGGCCCGTACTTCTCCCACGCGGGGGAGACTTCTCCCGCAGGGTGGGACCGGGTCGGGCCATCGGCGCGATTCCAGGACTTCATCGACGGTGCGCGGCTCATGAAGCGTGGATACACCTTCGTGATGGTGGACCTGCGCGGCTTCGGCGGCAGCACCGGGTGCCTGGACTTCCTCGGCCCGGGGGAGCAGGCTGACATCAAGGCGGCCGTCGAGTGGGCAGCGAGCCAGCCGTGGTCGACTGGCAAGGTCGGCATGTACGGCAAGTCGTACGACGCCAACACCGGGCTGGCGGCCAATACCCTCAAGCTCAAGCCTCTGCGGGCGATCGTTTCCCAAGAACCGACGTGGAACAGGTACAACTACCTGTACAGCAACGGGGTGCCGCGTTCCAACGTGACCAGCACTCCGCGGGGTTACTACTCGATCGCGACGATGGCGCCGCTGGCCGATGACGGCGACCACTACAAGGCGAACGCGGGATACGAGAAGAACCACCCCGAGTGCGAGAGTGACAACCTCACCAACACCCAGAGCCCCGACCCGAAGTCGCCGTTCTGGCGTGCCCGCGATTTTGCCTCCCGCGCCGCCGGATCCCAGACGCCGCTGTTCGTCACGTCGGGCTTCATCGAGGACAACACCAAGCCCGAGGAGATGCAGAAGTACCTGGCCAACCATCAGGGTCCGCAGCGCGGTTGGATCGGCCAGTGGGAACACGTGCGCGGTAACGAGACCAATGCCAGGGGCCAGCTCAAGATGGGACGGGCGGGCTGGTTCGACGAGGTGATGCGGTTCTACGACCAGTACCTCCGCGGCATCGAACCGTCGGTGACCGACCCGGCGTTCTCCCTCGAGGACAGCCTCGGCCACTGGCGCGCCCAGTCGACCTGGCCGGTGACCAACGACGCGTACAAGGTGCGGCTGGCGCCCGGTCAGTACGTCGACGACGGGGGCAAGGCACAGCAGGCCGCCCTGTCGATGACGGCGCCGGAGTCTCAGGGCTGGGACATCGAGTACGCGCCGGAGGTCGGTTCGCTGACGACTGATCAGACGAGTGCGATCAGTGCCGCCACGCCCGCCAACAGTTACTGGACCTGGTCCACGCCCGCCGCCGAGCAGGTGCGGATCACGGGCAGCCCGGAGATCACGCTGAAGACCAGGGGGCAGGGCAACGTCTGGGTACGGCTGTGGGACGTCGCTCCGGACGGCAAGGCGACGATGTTCAACGAGAACGTCGCACTGCTGGAAAGCAGCGGAGAAACCTCTTTCGCCTTGAAGGCGACGGACTGGACCTTCGAGCAAGGGCACCAACTGGGGGTCCAGATCGGAACCATCACCTCGAACGGCTGGCGGAGTGTTCCCTCGGGTGAGGTGATCACGGTTTCCGACGCGCGGCTCGCCCTCGAGGTGCAGGACCCGCGGTTCGACTCGCCGACCCAGGGTGACCGCTCGCCGTACCTGGACACGTACGTGAGGGCGAACACCACCACGCTGACCAACGTCGGCACCCCCACCTTCCCGCTGAGCGTCTCAAAGAACGGATGACCCAGTGGCTGCCCGGCACCCGCATGTGCGGGTGCCGGGCAGCGTGGCGTATCGCGTGGCGACGGTGATCAAGGTTCAGGCCGAACGACTCATGACACCGAGGTCTGCCGGGAAGCAGTACCGCCGGCACCGTCATCATCAGGCGCAGTTCATTGTGTGAGGGCGGAGTCTTCGGGCCCCGCCCTCGTCCTGTACCCGGAGTGTCAGGCGTTCAGACCGTCGATGAGGGCCTTGGTGACATCCTCGGTGGAAGCGGTGCCGCCGACGTCACGGGTGAGGATGCCTGCGGCCGTGGTCGCCTCGATCGCCTTGTGCAGGCGGGCCGCCTGGTCGGGCAGGCCGAAGTGCTCCAGCATCAGGGCCGCGCTGCCGACCGCGCCGATCGGGTTGGCCAGACCCTGGCCCGCGATGTCCGGGGCGGAGCCGTGCACGGGCTCGAACATGCTCGGGAAGCGGCGCTCGGGGTTGAGGTTGGCGCTGGCGGCCAGGCCCAGGCTGCCGGCCAGGGCGCTGCCGAGGTCGGAGAGGATGTCGGCGTTGAGGTTGGAGGCGACGACGACCGACAGGTCCTCGGGGCGCAGGACGAACTTGGCGGACATCGCGTCGACGAGGACGCTCTCGGTTTCCACGTCGGGGTAGTCGGCGGCGACGCGCTTGAAGACGTCGTCCCACAGCACCATGCCGTACTGCTGGGCATTGCTCTTGGTGACGGAGGAGACCTTGCGGCGGGAACGGGTGCGGGCGAGGTCGAAGGCGAAGCGCATGATGCGTTCGCAGCCGACCTCGGTGAACAGGGCCGACTGGAGGGCGACTTCACCGCCGGGGCCACGCCCGGAGAGGTTGCGGCCGCCGAGGCCTGCGTACTCGCCCTCGCTGTTCTCGCGGACGACGACCCAATCGAGTTCGGTGTCGTCGGCCTTGCGCAGCGGGCTGGTGATACCCGGCAGGAATTGCACGGGGCGGACGTTGGCCCACTGGTCGAAGTTCTGGCAGATCTTCAGGCGCAGGCCCCACAGGCTGATGTGATCGGGGACGGTGGGCCAGCCGACCGCACCGAAGTAGATGGCGTCGAAGTCCTTGAGACGGTCGAGGCCGTCGTCGTCGATCATCCTGCCGGTGCGCTCGTAGAACTCGCAGCCCCAGGGGAACTCCTCCCACTCGAACGCGAAGGCCCCGGCGGAATCCTCGGCCAGAGCGTCCAGGACGGCTCGCCCTGCGGCGACGACTTCCTTGCCGACCCCGTCGGCGGGGATGGCGGCGATGCGGAACGTGCGGGGTGCGGTCATGGGGTGCCTCCGGCTCGCTGTCGTACTGTTGGTTCGAGTCAACACAGAGCGGTCGTGGCGCGTCCAAGACCTGCTTTCGATACGACGTATAGGTGTGGCCGATCGGTCCTGCGTCAGGCGTCGCATGCCCGTCGCTGGGCAAGGGAGCTGGTGAGGGCGAGGAAGGCGCGGGCGGCCGGGGTGAGGTGAGTGGGCAGGCTGACCATCGCCACGTGGAGGTGGGCGGTTGGCTCGATGGGGGCTACCACCGCGCCGCAGCGGCGGGCCAGCCGGGTCCATGAGGAGGGCAGGACGGCGACTCCCACCCCGGTGAGGACCAGCGGCAGGATGGACGTGCGGTGGTCGACGACCGTCACGATCTCCGTGCCGGTGCCGCCCGCGGTGATGTCGTCGACGATGCTACGCATCAGACTGCCCGTTCGGGACGCGATGAGCTTCTGCCCCGCGAGGTTCTCCGGCCGGATCGTGACGTCGTCCTCGATCGCCCCGCCGGGCGCCGCGACGACCACGAACGGCTGGTCCTCGACGTGCAGGACGTCCAGCCCGGACGGATGCACGGGGGCGGCGCTGCCCAGCAGACCCAGTTCGCAGGCACCGCTGCGGACCAAGGAGACGACCTCGTCCGGGGTGAAGGCGGCTTGCGTGCTCACCGTCACCGACGGGTGGAGTTCGGCGAAACGGTGGATGAGCGCGGTGAGCGGTTCGATGCCCGGCGAGGGCATGGTGGCGACCTCGACCGTTCCGCCGTGCAGTCCGGCGAGCGCGGCGGCGGTGTCGCGGACGGCAGCCAGGTCCCGCAGGACGCGTCGGCTCGGCTCCAGCAGTTCGGCACCGGCTTCGCTGAGAACGACTCCTCGTCCCACCCGGTGGAAGAGGGCGACCCCGAGGTCGGCCTCCAGGTTCGCCATGGCCTGCGACAGCGAGGGCTGGGCAACGTGGAGGGCGGCGGCGGCCTTGCTGAAGCCGCCGTGCTCGACGATGGCCAGGAAGTACTCGAGCTGCCGGGCGTCCATGGTGCCTCCGCGGTCGTGTTGGGCTGCGGCAGACCCAACCTATCCGCCGGGCAGAAGCCGCCCGGCCCACTCATCTGCCGGTTTCCGTCTCTCCGTAGACGATCCAGTTGTCCGCGAGGGTCCGCCCGCACTGGCCCAGCAGCCGCGCACTCAGGGCGCTGTCGTTCGCACAGTCCTGGTCGGTCAGGTCCGTCAGAGCCTGGACGGAGCGGAAGTGGAGGGCGGTCCGGTCGACGGGCAGGGTGCAACGGCCGGCCACCGCGTGCACCGCCGTGCCCTGTCTGCGGGCCCGCCGGGCGAGCGTCACCGGCAGCTTGCCCGACAGGGACTGCTCGTCGAGGCTCCCCTCGCCGGTGACGACGAAGTCGCTCGCAGCCAGCAGTTCGTCGGCTCCGAGCAGGGTGAGGAAGTAGTCGGCCCCCGAACACATCCGCCCACCCAGCAGCAGCCCGGCGTATCCGAGGCCACCGGCCGCTCCGGCGCCGGGTGCCTCGGCGAGACGTCCTGCCTCTGCAACGCCCGTAGCCTCCAGCCGCCGTACGAAGCCGGCAAGTGCGGCGTCCAGTTCCCGCACGTCGTCCGCACTCGCCCCCTTCTGGGGACCGTAGACGGCGGCCGTGCCCGTCGGCCCGAGCAGCGGGTTGTCCACGTCGGTGGCGAGGACGAGGTCGACCCCCGCCAGCGCGGCGCGCGCACCGGTGAGGTCGACCGTGTGGAGGTCGGCGAGTTCCTGGCCGCCCGGGCCGATCGGCGTGCCGTCCTCGCGGGCCAGTACCGCGCCGAGGGACTGCAGCAGGCCCGCGCCTCCGTCGGTGGTGGCGACGCCGCCGAGCGCGAGGACGATCGTGTCCGCCTCGCTTGCCAGCGCGTACCGGACCGCCTGGCCGAGGCCGCGGCTGGTGGCCGTGAGCGGTGCCTTGCGTCCACCCGGCAGGATGCCGAGTCCGCAGACGGCCGCGGCTTCGATGAGAACGGTACGGCCGTGCACCGCGATGGAAGCGGTGACGGGCTGCCCGGTCGGCCCGGTCGCCGTGATCTTCTCGGGGCTGAACCGGCCCGCGCAGGCTGCGGCCACGCTCCCCTCGCCCCCGTCTGCCAACGCGAGCCGGTTGACCTGTGCGTGCGGGGCGGCTTCCAGCAGTCCGCGTTCCAGGGCGCAGGCGACATCGTCGGCGCTGAGGGTGCCTTTGAACTTGTCCGGGGCGATCAGTACGGACATCAGGGCGTCACCCCGACGGTTTTGGCGGCGGGAGACGCGGCGGCCAGTCGGGCGTCCTCGGCCTCGGCGGTCATCGGCGGCTCCCCCGCCTTGCCTGCCAGCACCGCGCGGGCCCTCGCGAGATCCAGGCCATTTTCCCACTTGGCGACGAACAGGGTGGCGACGGCGTTGCCGAAGAAGTTCACCAGCGCCCGGCACTCGGACATGAACTTGTCGATGCCGAAGATGAGCATGATGCCCGCAGCCGGGACATGGCCGACCGTCGACAGCGTTGCGGTGAGCGCGATGAAACCGCCGCCGGCCACACCCGCCGCGCCCTTGGATGTCAGCAACATGACTGCCAGAAGGCCGAGTTGCTGGGTGGCTGACAGGGGGGTGTCGGTGGCCTGGGCGATGTAGAGAGTTGCCAGAGAAAGATAGATCGCCGCGCCGTCGAGGTTGAAGCTGTAGCCGGTCGGCACGACCAGACCCACCGTGGACTTCTCGGCGCCCATGAACTGCAGTTTGCGCATCAGCCCGGGGAGCGCCGGCTCCGCCGTGGAGGTGCCGAGAATCAGGAAGAACTCCTCCTTGAAGTAGCGGACGAGCTGGAAGATGTTCAGCCTCACGTACGCGGCGAGCACGCCGCCGAGCACGACGACGACGAACAGGATCGAGGTGACGTAGAAGAGGAGGATCAACGAGCCGAGGCTGGTCAGCGTGGACAGGCCGAACTTCCCGATGGCGTACGACATCGCGCCGAAGGCGCCGAGCGGCGCAACCTTCATGACGTACGACAGCACCTTGAAGACGACGCCGGTCAGCCGGTGCACGCCCGCGACGAGCGGCTCGCCCGTCTTGCCCACCGCCTTCAGCGCGATGCCGAAGATCACGGCCAGGAAGATCACCTGGAGGATGTCGCCCTCGACGAACGGGCTGAAGAAGCTGTTCGGCACGATGCCCGTGAGGAACTCCCACCAGTGCTGATGCTCACCCTGGGATATGTACTGGCCCGCGTCCTCGGATGTCTTCAAGGCCGCCGGGTCGGCGTGCACGCCGTCGCCCAGGCGGAATATGTTGATCGCCACCAGACCGGTCAGCAGGGCGACGATCGTGCCGATCTGGAAGTAGGTCAGCGCCTTGATCCCGGTCAGCCCGACCTTCTTCAGGTCCGCGACACCGGCTATGCCGCCGATGACGGTGAGGAAGACGATCGGTCCGATCAGCATCTTCATCGCCGTGATGAACGTCGTGCCGATCGGCTCCATAGAGGTGGCCAGATCCGGCCACCTCCAGCCCAGCACGATACCTATCACGATCGCTACGAGTACCTGGACGTACAGTTGCCGGTACCACGGCTTCCTTGCGGCTCGCCCGGGGTCCTGGGTATGCGTCATTGCAGCCTCCCTGATCGCGCGACACCGAGCCCGATCGGTACGCGCCAGCTTTGCGCCACAGTGAACCGGGCCACAGGTCAGGGGGTCCACGACCAAAAATCGATGCCCCGTATAGGCAGGGCCTATCTGTCCCGGCGCGGATGGCAGATGGCATCCGGGTCGACGTCGTCGTACCGGGCTGCATCGAGTCGCCCGGCATGAGGAGGAGCGCATCCGCACCGGCATCGAGCCTCGGATGGCACCGATCCTTCTCGCGTAGGAAGCCGAGTCCCGGTCGCGCCGGGTAGGGGGCGGCAGGTCGGAGGGCCAGCCGCCGCCCTCAGGCGGCATCGGCCCGTTCACCGGCCGGTGCCGCCCGCCACTGCCATGCCGATGGGCTCCGTGCCGGCCGAGGTCGCCCAGGCGCTGTTGCCCGGCGTGTTGGGGCAACAGCGCCTGCGACGCCTCCGGTATCGACGCGACGTGCTCGGGGCTGCCGGACACTGGCCGCCTGAGCCCGGACAAGTCGGTCACGACCCGCATGCGACAGGTGTCCCGTGCCAACGGACCTGGACCGTTGCCACCGAGCCCCGCCGGCACCGGCCCTCTGGGAGGCGGTGATGGGACGGTGAGCTCCAGCCCCGGACGACGCGCCGCACTCGACCATTTCATCGCAGGTCGAGCACTACCTGCGGGCCGGCTGCCCTTGCTGGTTCGTTCAGGGTCCAGTGCAGTTCCCTGTGCCGAGGGCCCAAGCCTCGATGTCGCGGTAGTGGATCGGTCCACGGCTACGGCCGACGTTGCTGCCGACCAGGTGCAGGCGTTCGACAGGCCAGCGGCGGCCGGTGAATCCGGCGAACCCTTCAGCGATCTCCCCTGCCGAGGACCGATCCCCCCGGCGGGCACGGGCCAATGTCAGATGTGGGCGCAGGGGCCGATCCTCGAAGGCGACACCGCAGCTCTTGACCGCGGTACGCACATCGGCGGCGAGCATGTGCAGCTCATCGAGGTCTCCGTCGATTCCGCTCCACAGCACCCGGTCGTCGAAGTTCCCGCTGCCGCGCAATGCCAAATGGAAGGGTTGGCGGTCCGCTGCGAGGCCGGCGAGAGGCGGGCGCAGGAGCGGAATTGTCCCGGTCGGCAGCTCCCCGAGGAACGCCAGGGTGATGTGCCAGTCCTCAATGCGGTTCCACCGCATGTGAGGGTGTGTGTCATAGGCGGGGCGCAGCTCCCGGGCCAGTTCCTCTTTCGCATGATCGGGCGGGGCAAGGGCGATGAACACGCGAACGGTCGCGGGCTGAGTCTGTTCGTTCACACGGACTTCGTACCGCATCCGGGTAGTGGACACAGTCGCCGGCCCAGGCAATGCGAGAGAGGTGCTCGCGGTCGCGATGCCGAGGAAGCCACTTCCGGCAGGCGGCATCACGGCCGGGCCGCTGGAGCTACGGACCAGGAGAACGGGACGAGCACGCCACCCTGCGGTGGGATCGCGCGCCGCAGCACGGCGCCGGCAGCGCCGAATTCCGCCGGCCACCCTGAGCACCGAAGCCGGTCGCCCCGAGCCAAAAGCTGAGAGGCTCATCGGTCGCTGGGAGTAGGTCCTGCGCCTCAGGCGCGCTTCGCGCCTGCTTGGCTAGGGTCGGTCCTCATGGAGACCACAGGAATCGTTCGTCGCCAGACGGCGGAGCGCATGCGCGACGTTCTGGAGCGGCTCGTCACCGAGCGGGATGTATGGGTGTCGACGGCTCACCCTGATCACGGGCCGCACCAGGTGCCGCTGTGGTTCCTGTGGGATGGGCGAGCCGTGTGGATGTGCACCGGCGCCACTTCCGTGACTGCGCGAAACGTCCGCAAGGAGCCGCGCGTACGCCTGTCGCTACCGGACACCTTCGACGTGGTGCTCCTCCAGGGTGAGGCGGAGTACTTCCCGGACCAGGAGGTGCCCGGAGGCGCAGCGGAGGCGTTCGCCGACAAGTTCGGGTGGGATCCACGCGTGGAAGACGGTTCCTTTCTGTATGTATGCGTGGTCCCGAGGACGGTGCGCGCTTGGCGTGGCGAGCCAGAACTACGCGGGAGAGTCATCATGCGCGACGGGATGTGGCTGGAATAACGGCTGCCCCTCGCCGACGCGCCTCTCTCAGAACACGGTCTACAGCTGGAGTATTGAGCCTAAGGGCTGTCCCGTATTGAGCTGCGCCCTCAGGAAGCTCGAAGATGCAGTTGGGCGTCGTCGGCGATCCCTTCCGCGGCGAACGCGCGTGTACGACACTGACGTGATGGATCAGCTTGAGCGGACTGTCGATGCCGTCCGCGCCACACTGGGGCCCGAGCTCGTCGGCACGTACCTCCACGGGTCTGCCGTGCTCGGGGGTCTCGCCCCGGCCAGTGACCTGGACGTCCTGGCCATCACACGCAGGAGTCTGGGGGACCGTCAGCGGCGGTCCCTGCTGGGGGCACTGCTGGAGATCTCCGGCCTGACGTCCACGGTCAGGCCGGTCGAACTCACCGTCGTTGTCCAGTCCGAGGTCCGCCCCTGGAGGTTCCCGCCGGCCGGGGACTTCCTCTATGGCGAGTGGCTGCGCGAGGAATACGAGGCGGGCGGGATTCCGCAGCCCGGCCCGATGCCGGACCTGGCCCTGGTGATCACGATGGCACTGGCGGGTGACCGCCCCCTGACGGGCCCGCGTCCGGCCGAGGTTCTCGACCCGGTGCCGCACGCCGACCTCGTCCGGGCGAGCGTCGCGGGCATCCCCGAACTCCTGGCCGAGCTGGATGAGGACACCCGCAACGTCCTGCTGACCCTCGCACGCATCTGGACCACCCTCGCCACGGGCGAGATCAAACCGAAGGACGCCGCCGCTGACTGGGCCCTCGCCCGCCTGCCCCCGCAACACCGCCCCGTCCTGGAGCACGCACGGAACCTGTATCTCACCTGTCACTACCAGGACGAGATATGGAGCGATGAGCTCAAGGCCCAGATCCGCCCGCATGCCGAGGACGTGCTCACCAGGATCAACGACCTGCGCCGCAGGCAGGAGTGAACGAGCAGCAGGACACGGCTGCACCCACACGTACAGCTGCGCGGAACGATGCAAGGCCGGACCAGCCGTGGGAGAGTCGGAACCTGGACGGTGAGATCGACGTTCCAGGTTCGTCGATCAGCGCATCTCCGCGAATGTCCTGGTACTGGGCATCACCTTGCCGGTGCACCCGGACCGAACTGGCGACGATGTCCCACAGATCAGCGGCGCACTTCGCCACGCCCGCTTGGCGCCGTAACCCGAAAAGCAGTGGCCGTGCGGGCTCGGGGCCACCTACGTTCGCCTCCATGGTTGACGCAACTTTCGGGCACCCGCGCCTCGCCGCCATCTACGACCCACTCGATCCGGACCGCAGCGATCTCGACGCGTATCTCGCGATGGCGGAGGAGTTCGGCGCGCGGTCCGTGCTGGACATCGGGTGCGGTACGGGCGTGTTCGCGCTGCTGCTCGCCGAGCGCGGGATTACGGTCACCGGGATCGATCCCGCGCGGGCGTCCGTCGACGTCGCGCGTGGCAAGCCGGGTGCGGAGCGGGTGCGTTGGCTCGACGGCGACGCGCGGGACCTGCCGGCCATGCAGATCGACCTGGTGACGATGACCGGGAACGTCGCCCAGGCGATCGCCGATCCGCAGGCGTGGCGTACGACGCTGCGCGGCGCGTACGAAGCGCTGCGGCCCGGCGGGAGGCTTGTCTTCGAGACGCGCGATCCGGCGCAGCGCGTGTGGGAGGAATGGGCGGAGTGGACGCGCGAGACCACGTACCGCATGACGGACATCCCGGGTGTCGGCCGCGTCGAGACCTGGGCCGAGCTGACGGACGTGAGCCTGCCGCTGGTGAGCTTCCGGGGTACGCACGTGTTCGCTGCGGACGGGGACGTGCTGACCTCGGAATCGACACTTCGCTTCCGTGAGCGTACGGAGATCGAGCGGGACTTGCACGAGCACGGCTTCGTCATCGAGGACGTACGCGACGCACCCGACCGGCCGGGCAGGGAGTTCGTGTTCGTGGCGCAGCGCGGTACCGCGGAGCCCGTCCCTCCTGGAATGCCCTAGGTGTTGCAGCATCTCGCGATGGGCGTCGGAGACCGCCCTCGTGACCTGCTACTTTTTCCGTTGCCTCACGGCGTGTCGGACATCGGAGCCTCAGCTTCGTGTCGCCTCCTCGGCGGTCTGCCCTGATCGGAGCAGACCGCGCGGCTTCTGACGTGGGCTGTCGCGCGCCTTCCGAGTCAGCAGCCCGCACGTCTCCCACCTGTGCGGTCGCCAGGTGGTTTGGGGACGAGCGCGGTGTCGGGCCGGAAGTGCGGGCAAGTGTCGACGCCGCTGGCGAGGGCCTGGACGCGGGGTGCCGGAGCGGAACTCGAGTGGACAAGCCTCCGGGTGTGTGACCCGCTCGAT
>NZ_JBHVEE010000167.1:0-20527 GCF_042802415.1 Streptomyces sp. NPDC057486
CTGCGGCCGAAGCGGGCGGAGCCCCGCGCTCTGGCCGAGGCCGTCGCACTGCTCCACGTCCATGGAGCGGACGTGGACTGGCCGGTGTTCCACGGTCGCACCGGAGTCCCGGGCGCGGACCTCCCCACCTACCCCTTCCAACGCAGGCGGTACTGGACCGACGTGGTCGGCGTCGCTCCCAACGCCGGGGCGGCAGCGGTCGGTCAGGCATCGCCCGACCACGCTCTCCTGGGCGCGGTGGTCGAACTGCCCGACTCGGACGCGGTCGTCCTCACCGGTCGGCTGTCGCTGCGCTCCCAGCCCTGGCTGGCGGGGCATCGCATCCAGGGATCAGTGGTGCTCCCCGGCACGGCGATCGTGGAACTGGTGATCCGCGCCGGTGACGAGGTCGGATGCGGGATGCTGGAGGAGCTCACCCTCGAGTCGCTGCACGTACTGTCCGAGGATGACGAGGTTCAGGTCCGGGTGACGGTCGGTGCCGCCGACGAGACGGGTCGACGGCCGGTGTCCATCCACTCGCGCCGCGAGACCGACCGGTTCGGCGACGCCTCCTGGACACGGCACGCGACGGGCCGGCTGGCCGCCACCGTGGACGGGCAGACCGACCCGGAACCCGTCCACGAGGTGTGGCCTCCGCAGGGCGCGGCGGAGATCGACATCTCGGACCGTTACGAGCGGCTGGTGGAGCAGGGATTCGACTACGGCCCGGCCTTCCGCGGCCTGCGCCGGGTCTGGAAGCACGGTGACGAGGTCTTCGCCGAGGTCGGGCTGCCGGAGGACCCGGAGTCCGGGGCGATCTCCACCGAAGGCTTCGGCCTCCACCCCGCCGTGCTCGATGCCGCCCTGCACACGCTGGGGCTCACCGAGGCCATGGCGGACCGGCCGGTCCTGCCGTTCGTCTGGTCGGAGGTCACGCTGCACGCCGCGGGCGCGGACGCGCTGCGGGTGCGGCTCTCACCGGCAGGGGAGAACGCCGTGTCGCTCAGCGCGACGGACCTGCAGGGCCGCCAGGTGGTCACGGTGGGGTCGCTCGCCCTGCGTCCCGTCACCGACGGCCAGGTGGCGAGCGCGCGTCCAGTCGGCGACGACGCGATGTTCCGCGTCGAGTGGACCCCCTGGACACCGGGCGGCGGCCTGCCGCCCGTCCGGGACTGCGCCGTCCTGGGCGACGGCCTCCCCGGGCTCGGCCCGGCGGTCGAGTCGACGGGCGGGCGGGTGCGCGGCTACCCGGACTGGGCCTCCCTCGCCGCGGACGCGGGGGACCATGTCCCGGACGTGGTGCTCCTCGTCTGCCGTGCCGCCGTGGAAGGACCGGACGCGCACACCGCGTCCGCCGCCCGCACCTCGGCGAACGCGTTCCTCGAGCTGGCGCAGGACTGGGTGACCGACGATCGGTTCGCGCAGTCCCGGCTGGTCGTCGTCACCAGTGGCGCGATCGCGGCGGGACCCGCGGACAAGGTGCCGGACCTGACGAGCTCGGCGGTGTGGGGAGTGGTGCGCACGGCGCAACTGGAGTACCCCGGCAGGTTTGCGGTGCTCGACGTCGACGAGGCGGACGGGGCAGCGGACCCGGGCCTCCTCGCGATGGCCGTCCGCGCCGCCGCGTACACCGACGAGCCCGGTCTGGCGGTGCGCGGCGGCGTAATCCGCGTGCCCCGTCTGGCCCGGGCCGCGGTGCTGCCCGCCAGCGACGCACCCGGCTTCGACCCGGCGGGCACCGTCCTCGTCACGGGCGGGACCGGAGTGCTGGGCGCTCTCGTCACACGGCACCTGGTCACCGAGCACGGTGTCCGGCACCTGCTGCTCGTCGGCCGCCGGGGCCTGGACGCCCCGGGAGCGCCCGAACTGCGCGCGGAGCTCACCGAACTCGGTGCCGAGGTGACCGTGGCGGCCTGCGACGTGGCAGACCGGGAGGCCCTCCGCAAGCTGCTGGGAAAGGTGCCTGAGGACCGGCCGTTGACGGCGGTCGTGCACACCGCCGGGGTCATCGACGACGGGGTGCTGACGGCCTTGACCGAGCAGCGCATGGACGCGGTGCTGCGTCCCAAGGTCGACGCGGCCTGGAACCTGCACGAACTCACCCTCGATCTCGACCTGTCCGCGTTCGTGCTCTTCTCCTCGGCGGGCGGCACGCTCGGCGCGGCAGGGCAGGCCAACTACGCCGCCGCCAACGTGTACCTCGACGCACTGGCCCATCACCGCCGGGCGCTCGGGCTGCCGGTGGTGTCCCTGGCCTGGGGGCTGTGGTCGGACGGCGGCATGTCCGTCGCTCTGCCGGAGGTCGATCTCGTCCGGATGGCCCGCTCAGGTGTGCGCGGCCTGTCCTTCGAGGACGGGCTCGCACTGCTGGACCAGGCACTCGGCTCGGACGAGCCGGCCCTGGTGCCGGTGCGGCTGGACCTGTCGGGGGTGGCCCGCGCGCCCGAGGGCGTACCGGCCATGCTGCGCGGCCTGGTAGCGCCCGTCCGGCGCCGTACGGAGGCGGGCGACGGTGAGGCGGTCCGGTCCAGGCTGCTGACCCTGAAGGGGGAGGAACGTGACAGGGCGGTCCTGGACCTGGTGTGTTCGACCGCTGCCGCGGTGCTCGGCCACGAGCGGAAGGAGATGGTGGACCCGGAGCGTGGACTGCTGGAACTCGGCTTCGACTCGCTCACCGCGATCGAGTTCCGCAACCGTCTGGAGACGGTCAGCGGGCAGCGGTTGCCGGCCACGCTGATCTTCGACCATCCCTCGGCCGTCGCGGTGGCCGAGCGGTTGCAGGCCGACCTCGGTGGCACCGACCCGACGGAGGACGCGGCGGCGCTCTCACCCGAAGCCCGGCTCACGGCCCTGGAGTCGGCCCTGACGGACACCCCCCTCACCGCGGAGCAGCGTGAGGGGCTCGCCGCCCGTATGAGGTCGCTCGCCGCCGCGCTGGCCCGAGGGGCCGGCACGGACGGGGAGTCGCGGGACGACATCGAGGAGGCGACCGCGGAGGAACTCTTCGAGATCCTCGACGACGAGCTGGAGGCCTCCGGGTGAGGAGCCGGCGCCGAGAAAGCGGGAGGGCCGGGGCGTCGCGCCCGGCCCTCCCGGTGTGACCGTCCGGCTTCCTACGGCCGTACGTCGCAGCTGGAGCGGGTGAGTTCGGACGGCAGGTCCGCCCGCTGTCGCACGTTGAGCTTCCGGTAGACGCGAGTCAGGTGCTGCTCGACCGTGCTCACCGTGATGTACAGCTTGCGCCCGATCTCGCGGTTGGAGTGGCCGTAGGCGGCCAGCGTCGCGACCTTCCGCTCGGCCTCGCTCAGGGCCAGCACCTCCGCCGCCTCGTGGGTCGGAGCCTCTGGCTGCCTTCGGGTTGCCTGCTTCGGCACCCGGATGACCTGCAGGGGATGGACGACCTCGGTGTTGCAGGCCTTGGCCTCCTGCGTCGCCCGCCGGGCCACCAGACGGGCCCGGCCCAGGTCGCCGAGCGCGTGGTGCACCTGGCTGATGTCGTTGAGGGCCCGTGCCGTCTCCAGGCGGTCCTCGCTCTGCTCCAGCAGCCTGACGGCCTCCTGCAGCAGGGAAAATCGTTCCTTCAGCGGGCTGGCGGCCGCAAGCACCCGCAGTGAGACCCCGCGCGTGCGGGCGCAGTCGGACGGGCCAATCCGGTCGAGCTGCTGGGTGACCAGCTCGGCAGCCTCCTTGGCGCGTCCCAGCCGCAGCTGTGTCTGGGCGAGGCCCCCGCGCCAGGGCACCAGCGCCGGGTAGTCGATGTCCCACTCCTGCATGAGCGCGCCGCACCGCTCGAAGTCGCCCAGTGCCGCGAGTACCCGGTCGACGGCGAGGCTGTAGTGCCCCCGCGCGTACAGGTAGTGCAGTCCGGAGACGGTGTCGAACACGGCCTCGGGCACCACCATGTCGAGCAGTTTCGACGCCTCTTCGTACCGGCCCATGGCCGTCTCGGCGAGGATCAGCGTGGACAGCGGGAAGCCGATCGCCGCGCCCCAGCTCTGACAGTGGAGCCGGTTCAGCGCCTCACGGGCCAGCGTTGCCGCGCGCGCCAGATCCCCGTGCCGCATCGCCATGTCGGCGCCGACACTGGCCAGCACGGCCTGCCAGGTGGGCGCGTCCAGCCGGGTCGCCTCCGCGGACAGGACGCTGTGCCAGTACTCCGCCTGCTTGCGATGGCCCGCGTGGTGCAGCACGAGGAGCGCCATCGCCGCCGTCTCGGGAATGGTGTCGTAGAGCCGGCCCTGCAGGATGTGCTCCGCGCTGTTGAGCAGCGCGTCACTCGTCCCGTACCGCCACAGCGTGCTCAGCGTCGGGCATTCGCGCAGCTGGGGACCCACTGCCGGTCCCTTCGCCCTGCTCCTGGCGGGGGAGACGGCGGATTCGTCCGTCGGTGGTTCGCACGGTGCGCCATAGATCCACTCGTGGGCGATCCGGAGACCGGGAAGCCCCACCGTCCGTCCCGCCTCGGGGGAGGAGGCGATGGACTGCAGAAGGCGGGCGGCCATCGCCCGGTCGCCCTGCCACAGCAGGTGACGGATGAGTGGAACGGTGTCGTCCGAGCGCAACTGGCCGCGGTTCAGCGCGTCGTGCAGGGGGAAGATGTGCGGTGCCGCGGCGGAGGGGTTGACCCGCCACGCCACATGCACCAGGGCCGCCCGGAACTTCAGGGCGTCCGGCCCCTGGCCGGATGCGCGAAGTCCCAGTTCCAGGCTGCGGACCGCGGAGTCCACGTCGTGGTCGGCCAAGGCCTGATCGGCCGCTTGCCGCAATGCGCGCAGCGCCCAGGGCCCTGGCACCTTGCCGGCGCTGACGAGGCAGCGGGCGACATCCCTTGCGATGGCGCCGTGTTCGTAGAGCAGTTCTGCGGCGAGGGAGTACAGCCGTGTGGTCTCCTCTCCCAAGGGCGTTCCGCGTACGACGGCGGCGATCTCGGGACTGCTGAGGCGCCCCTGGTGCAGCAGCCCCGCTCTCTCCAGGATGGCCAGCATCTGGGCGACCGTGTCGGGTTGCATGGTGAGCAGACGCCCGATCAGTTCCGGTGTGGCGTGGTCGTCGAGCACGGCGAGACCGCGGGCCACCTTCATCAACGCCGGGTCCCAGCGGTGCAGACAGTCCAGCACGGCCTGCTGGAAGGCTTCGCCCACCAGGGGGTGCCGGGCGTCCCCGGACCTCTCGTCCGCGACGGCCGGTGCATTGTCGTCGAGAAGGGCGCGGACCAGTAGGGGGTTGCCGCCGCTGAGACACCGGAAGGCGACGGAGAGATCGGTCGCCGAGGGCAGATCCCGGTGGTCCGACTCCATGACGAGTTCGGTGATCTCGTCGGTCGACAGCCGGCCGAGAACGATGCGGCGGTGCGGCTGGCGCATCAGCTCGGTCTGGACCGCCGGGCCGACGTACCCGGGTCTGTCCCACGAGGAGAGCACCACCAGGACCCGCGCCGACCGCAGCCGGCGCTGGAGGAACAGCAGCGCCTGCAAGGAGGCGTTGTCGGCGAAATGGAGGTCGTCGACAATGATGACGGCGGGACGGGAGCGTGCCAGTGTCAGGAGGGACGAGCTCAGGCTGTGCAAGGCGAGAACGTCGTCCTGCCTGAGTCCACCCGAGAGGGATTCGGTATCGTTTTCTCCGGAGGTTTCCACTCTGATGAGCCGGGAAAATCGACGCACTGTCTCCGGGGATATCGGTGTGCTGTGTACAAGTTGCCAGACGACCCCCATGTGGAGATCGCGCTCGGCTCGGGACCCCGTAGCGCTGAGAACGGTCGCGCCAGAGGCTTCGGAAATCTCGGAGAATTGTTGAAGCAGTGTGGTCTTTCCGGAGGTCAGGCTCCCTGTCACCAACACTAAACGCCCACAGCCCTCTTGAGCATGAGTGAGCGATGAGCTCAGAACTTCCAGCGCCTCTTTTTTCCCCATTGACATTGAAGGATCTTCCCCCCGAGAATTCCAACTTTGCATACCGGGCGGCAAATTAATTGCCGAATTTCAGGGCGTTCTTTTACCTGTGCATATGGTGTACTTTGCCGGAAGTTTGCGAGTGTATCACGCATACAAGGGGGGTAAAAGAGTTTCCGGAGGTTACTTCTTGCGAGCGGAATGCTACATTCACGTAGTAGCCCCCGGATGGGAGAGAGCCCGGTGGCCAACCCCTGTTCCGCAGCACGGGAACCCCGCCCTCGGCCTCGCCGCCCCTATGAATCGCGGCACCCGGGGACGTGCGACCGGGATCTCGCTAGCGTGTGCGCCATGACCTCACTCCTGGTGACCGGCGCGGCAGGCTTCATCGGCTCGCATTTCGTGCGGCACTGGCTCGGGCAGCACCCCGGGGACACCGTGGTCGCACTGGACGCGCTGACCTACGCGGGAAGCGTCACCAACCTCGCGGACGTGCACGACGACATCGTCTTCGCGCGCGGCGACATCGGTGATGCCCCGTTCGTCCGGCGGCTCTTGGACGAGCACAGGACGGAGATCGTGGTCAACTTCGCCGCGGAGTCCCACAACAGCCTCGCGGTGCTCGACCCCGGGCGGTTCTTCCACACCAACGTGGTCGGCACCCAGCACCTCCTGGAGGTGTGCCGGGAGGCGAAGGTGGAACGCTTCCACCACATCTCGACCTGCGAGGTGTACGGCGACCTCTCGCTGCGCTCCACGGAGACCTTCTCCGAGAGCAGTCCCTACCGGCCTCGCACTCCCTACAACGCCAGCAAGGCCGGCGCCGACCACGCCGTGCGCGCCTACCACGAGACCTTCGGTCTGCCCGTCACCATCACCAACTGCGCGAACAACTACGGCAGTCACCAGTTCCCGGAGAAGGTACTGCCGTTGTTCGCCACCCGGGCGCTGGACGGGCAGCCGCTGCCGCTGTACAAGTCGAGCGACAACCGCCGCGAATGGATCCACGTACTCGACCACTGCCGGGCCGTCGAGGCGGCGTTGCTCAAGGGCAGGACGGGCGAGACCTACCACGTCGGAACGGGAGTCGAGGCGAGCGTGGAGCAGCTGGCCGACCTCGTACTGGACGAACTGGGCCTGCCCTCCACCATGAAGGAATGGGTCCCCGACCGCCCCGGCCACGACCGGCGTTACCTGCTGGACTCCAGCAAGGCCGGTCGCGAGCTGGGGTGGCAGCCGCAGGTCCCCTTCGACGAGGGGGTCAGGGAGACGATCCGCTGGTATGCCGAGAACCGGGACTGGTGGGAGCCGCTGAAGGAGCGTCGTCCCACGGTCGAGGGCTCCTGGTAAGGGGTGGGTAGGGGTCGCACCGCGCCGCCGCCTGGCTCACCGTGGACAGCCGGACGCGGTGACACGGCCGCATGGAGAGAAAAGGTGCCGAGACGATGACGGTCCCCGCAGCGTCAGCCCAGTGGGTGCGTCGCTTCCACCCCTCCCCTCAGGCCCCACTGACCCTCGCCTGCTTCCCGCACGCCGGGGGATCGGCGAGCTACTTCTTCCCCCTCTCCCGGACCTTGGCCCCGGCCTTCGACGTGCTCGGAATCCAGTACCCGGGGCGGCAGGACCGCCGCCACGAACCGTGCATAGACAGCATGGAAGAGCTGGCCGACCGGTCGGCCGAGGCCCTGCGGCCGTGCATCGACCGGCCGATCGTCCTGTTCGGCCACAGCCTGGGCGCCACTTTGGCATTCGAGGTCGCCTTGCGGCTCGAGGAGAGCGGCACCGGGCCCCTCGGCATCATCGTCTCGGGGCGTCGCGCCCCCTCCCGTCAGCGCAGGGAGTTCGTTCACCTCCACGACGACGACCGGCTGCTGGCCGAGCTGCGCAAGCTCAACGGCACCGCGACGCAGGTGCTCGGGGAGGACGAGCTGCTGCGCATCCTCCTGCCGGCTGTCCGAGCCGACTACAAGGCGGTGGAGAACTATCGTCACCGCTCCGGCACAGCGCTGAACTGCCCTGTGGTTGCCATGGCCGGGGACGACGATCCCCTGGCGCCGACGGATGATGTCAGGGCTTGGCAGGACCACACCACGGGCACATTCACCGCTCGCATCTTTCCGGGCGATCACTTCTACCTCTCGGACCAGGCTGCCGCGGTGGCAAAGGCCCTCACCGACATGGCCACCGCCTGGCTCACCGCCACGACTGCTTCTCCTGCGTCGGCGACGTAGTCGTCATCAACGACGTCCCGACGACTCCGTTCCCGATCGCCAGCGCAACCGCGGATTCCGAGTACGGTCAGGACTCATGCTTCCGCCGTCCGGGAGTTCGACGGGAACGAGTCCGGCCGGCAGAGGGCCGGCATTCGCACTGGGTCGTTGCCGAGAGCTGGCCGGAAGCCCGGCTGAAGACCCGCGACGTGAACTCGGCACGCAGCATTTTCGCGGCCGGCGGTCGCGCGGAACAGGACTCGCCCCACGGCGCGCACCTCACCGCGCGGCCGCCCCAATCGCCTGGCCCAACCAGTTCAAACGCCTGCGGGTCCGCTACGAGATACGCGCCGACCTCCACCTCGGCCCGCCTGGGCTGTGTTGCGAACGCGTCGGATGCGGGCGTTCGTGGCGCGGACCGCGAGAGCTTCGGGGGACTCCAGGCAGTCGGCGATCTGGCGCTGTAGTGCTGGCCGCGCTCTGCGACATCCTCGGCTGCACTCGACGCTCGGCTTCCTCACACACCACGAGATGCGCCTGAGCTACAGTCGTCACATCACCCTCGCAGCATAGAAGTTGAGTGTCCACTCCGCCGGGGAACTTCAGGGTGACCTTCTCTCCACGGGCTCATGGGAAACTCATCACATGATTCTCAGGCCCGCCTCCCGTGCAATCGCACTGACCGCGATCGTCGCTCTTGGATCGCTCTCTCTGTCCGCCTGTGGCAGCGGCAAGTCCGGAGGCGGTGGTCAGACGAACTACGTAACGAGCACGGGCGGCATGTCAACGGTTGCCGCGGGGGACCGGAAGCCTGTCGGCCCCCTCAAGGGCGAGACCCTTCAAGGCAAGCACCTTGACGTCGCCGATTTCCAAGGAAAGATCGTCGTGATCAATGCCTGGGGTTCCTGGTGCCCGCCGTGCCGAGCCGAAGCCCCATACTTCAACAAGATCGCCAAGGAAATGAAGACCAAGGGTGTCGAATTCGTTGGAATCAATGCCCGCGACGGAAACAAGAGTCTGTCCAAGGCATTTGAAGAAGACTTCGATATGGCATACCCGAGCCTGTACGATCCGACTGGAAAACTGCTTCTTTCAGGATTCCCCAAGGGTACGGTGAGCCTTCAGTCCATCCCATCCACCGTCATTCTGGACCGAAACGGAAAGATAGCAGCCAGGGCGCTCGGTTCGATCGATGACAACAAGCTGCATGAGATGATCGACCCGCTGATCAAGGAGAGCTGATTAATCGACCTCTCGAGTGCAATCCCCACTCGAATCGATCGATCCTCAGGGCTTTCCCATAATCCCTGGAGGAACAGCGTGCGGCGTCAGATGCGGTGCATCGCAAGGCGGAGGGCCGTCCTTATACTGGGCGTATTCGGGCGTTCCGACAACGCGGCGAGGTGCCGTAGCTGTCGTCGTGCGCCCGCCAGGGATTACGGGACAGCCCTTCGCCGGCACCGCGACCCTGAGCCGCCTCGCGAACCATTTTCAGGCGTACGGCCACGCCGGCGCGTCCTGGCTCTGGAGGCAGCTGTACGGCACAACTTCCAAGCCCCGGCTGGTACTCCAGTCCGACTTCGCAATCTTGTTGGGGGCGAAGCGCCTCACTTGGTGGGGAGTCTGGTGCTGCACGTATATCGCGTTGTGGGTTCGGGGGCGCCGCCATAAGGTCGCAGGCATGTCTCTACGTCTTCGTATGCGTCAAGCACTGCCGGAAGCGATGCGCGCCCGTGACAAGGCAGCGGTGAGTGCCCTGCGCGCAACGCTTGCTGCGCTGGACAACGCTGAGGCGGTGCCCGTGGGCGAAGCTGAGCTCCGCGGCCTGGCCCTTGAGCAGTCGCCGGTTGGTGTCGGCGCCACCGAAGCAGTGCGGCGTGAGCTGAGCGAGCGCAGTGTGGTGGATGTCGTGCGCGCGGAGGCTGCCGAGCGACTGGAGGTTGCAGCGCAGTTGACCACGCCCGCGCACGCTGACCGGGCTGCACGGCTCCGCGCGGAGGCGGCCGTGCTTCTTCATTTCCTCGACGGTCCCGGCGCCGCCTAACTGCGCAGCAGGCGGTTCACCGTGCAACTCTCGTTGATAAAAGGACAGTTCAACGGCGAAGTGCAGGTGGCCCTATCCCATGGACGATCCACCGCCGTGCGCCGTGGTCCCACGCTCGGCGAGCTCCGGAACCTTTTCCAGGAGACAACGGACCGGGGCGCGTCGGCATAAGGGGCCGTCATCACGCGCGCCGAAGCAACTCCCGGCTAAAACAGGGCGATCGCCACCCATATCCACACTGCGACTGATAACACCCCAAGAGCGATGTAGACGATCCGTGACCACTGCTCTGCGCTCACCGAGTTCCCCCTCCGTGGACAAACAGTCCGGTAACTCTATGGCCGTTTCGCCCCAAAAAGCGGGCACCTCACCATAAGAAGCGACGTGAGGCTTCCGCCGGGCCGTCTCTGGGCCGTCCGAGGGGGCCGGTTGACATCGTGACAGTGTGTACGCTCCAATCCACCAAGTGGTTGGTGGAGAGGAGGCCGACGGTGGCCGACGAGCGTCCCCGCGGGGCGGAGCGCAAGGAAGCGCTGGTGATCGCGGCATACGAGCAGATCGCGGCCAAGGGTCTAGGCGGGCTGCGATTGCGCGAGGTGGCGAACGCGGTCGGCATCGACCACTCCACGATCCACCACCACTTCCCCACCAAACGGGATCTGGTCAGCGCGGTCGTCGACCACGCGACCCGGCAGTTCTGGAACGCGACACCCGCGACGGGTACGCCACGGGAGAAGCTGCACGCACACTTCGCCACGCTCGGCCGGATGATCGCCGAGCATCCCGACCTGCACGTGGTACTGCGCGAGATCGACCTGGCCGCGTTGCGTGACCCGGAACTCGCCGAGGCCATCGCGGCCAACGAGCGCGGCTGGCAGGCCTCGCTCACCTCGGTCTTCACCGACGGCGCCGCCGAGCACGCCTGGCCGGACGGCGTCGACCCGGTCGTCGCGGCAAAGCTGGTAATCGCTTTGGCCAAGGGCGCCAGCCTCGACCCAGATCACGCCGCATCCGTTCTCGCCCAACTGGACATGCTGCTCAGCAGAGGATCTTCGACATGACCAGGATCATCGTGATCGGCGGCGGCATCGGCGGGCTCTGCCTCGGCCAAGGATTGCGTCGCGCGGGCATTGACGTCGCTGTGTACGAACGCGACACCACGCCCGACGCCCGGTTGCAGGGCTATCGCCTGAACATCGAACCCGTCGGCAGCAGAGCGTTACAGGCCTGTCTGCCTCAGGATCTGTGGCACAGGCTGATCGCCACGTCCGGCGATCCCGGTCGCGGCATGGGTGTGTTCACCGAGCACTTGCACGAGTTGATGCGCGAGGACGACGTGCTCGCGCCCGATCCGGCGGAGGCAACGCACGCGGTCAGCCGGATCACCCTGCGCCGCCTGCTACTGCACGGCCTGGATGACATCGTCGAGTTCGACAAGGAATTCGTCGGCTACGAACAACTGCCGGACGGTCGGGTTGTCGCGTCGTTCGCGGACGGCAGCACGGCAACGGGCGATCTGCTGGTCGGCGCGGACGGCAGCCGATCCCGGGTGCGCCGACAGTTCCTGCCGGACGCGCGCACCACCGACGCGCCTGGTGTCGGCATCGGCGGCAAGCTTCCGCTCACCGAGGCGAACCTGGCCTGGCTGCCGCCGGAACTGCTCAGCGGCAAGAACATGGTCCTGCCGAAGCGGGATTTCCTGTTCACCGCAGTGTTCCGCCGCCGCGAGACCGAGACCGAACCGGTGGACGAGGACTATCTGATGTGGGCGCACGTGTCGCACCGGGACGCGCTGCGTGCCACGCTGAACTCCGGCTCCGGCCCGGACCTGCGCTCGGCCGTTGCCGGCCGGACGGCCGACTGGCATCCCGACCTGCGCAGGGTGATCACGGACACACCCGCCGCCACCGTGCAGCGGTTCGACTTCGCCGCCGCGCGGAAGCCAAAGCACTGGGACACCACGAACGTCACACTGCTCGGCGACGCCATTCACTTCATGCCTCCGGTCGGCGGGCTCGGCGGCAACGCCGCTCTGCACGACGCGCACCTGCTGCGCGACGCCCTGGTCCGGGTGTGCAGCGGGGAAATCGCGCTACCCGTCGCGGTGCGCGAGTACGAGAGCCGGATGCTGGTGGACGGATTCGCGTCCGTCGGCACCGCGTTGCGCTACCTCACCCTGGCCACGGCCAGGAGCAGGGCGCTGCGCGGCACGGCTCGCGGCTTCTTCCGCACCTGCGGCGCGATCGGCCCGCTGCGCAGAGCGGTCTTCGCCGACTGATCATGTCGGAATGATTTGGCGTGTGGGCTTAGCAGTTGGGCTTGATGGCGGCAGAGTTCTTCGAGTGTCGGATGATCTTGTGCCTGATGACCTGTGGGAACGTGTTGCGCCGTTGCTCCCTCCTCGCCCACCGCGGCGTCGACGGTACCCAGGTCGGTTGCCGGCGGATGACCGCGCTGCCTTGCGGGGCATCGTTTACGTCCTACGCAATCGTCGCCGAGTGGCACGACGGCCGGCTGACAGTCCACGACTCCGTCCAGCACGTGTTCGCGGTGCGAGACGCCCTGGCCGCGACCTTCGGCATCGCCGCCGACAAGGTGCGGGTGATCGCTCAGCACACCGGCGGCGGCTTCGGTACCAAGGCGTTCATCTGGCCGCACGAGATCCTCGCCGCCCAGGCCGCCAGGGCCGTCGGCAGGCCGGTGAAGCTGGTGCTCACCCGCCAGGACATGTACAGCATCGTCGGCTACCAGCCGCTGATGGAGCACCGCGTCTCCCTGGGCGCCAACGAAAGCGGCTAACTCCAGGCGGTCGTCCACGAAGTCGACAACGTCACCGCCATCACCGACGATTATGTCGAGTTCGGCTCCGTGCCCTCCAAAGCGCTGTACGCCTCCCCGAACATCTCCACCAGCCAGCGGGTGCGGCGCGGCCACATCAACCTGCCGTCGTTCATGCGCTCCCCCATCGACGGCCCCGGCACCTGGGCGCTCGGCTCCGCGATGGACGAACTGGCCCACACCGTGTCCATGGACCCGCTGACGCTGCGCCTGGTCAACTACGCCGAGAGCCACCCCGCCGACGGCACGCCATGGTCCTCGAAGAAGCTCAGGAAAGCGTACGAGGAGGGTGCCCGCCGCTTCGGCTGGTGGGACCGACCCAAGGGCGGCACCCGCGACGGGCACTGGCTCATCGGTTGCGGCATGGCCGACTGCACGCAGGGCCAGTTCCGGTTCACCTCCAACGCCCGGGTGCGGCTGCGGGGCGACGGCGCCGCAAAGGTCGAGGCCGGCTACACGGACATCGGCGCGGGTTCCACCACGATCTTCCCGCAGATCGCCGCGGAGACCCTCGGCATCGACATCAGTTCCGTCAAGGGGATCTCAGGCGACACGGACCTGCCGTACGCCGGTCCTGCCTACGGGTCGGGCACCACGATCGCCATGGGCACCGCTGTCCACCTGGCCGACGACGACGTCCTGCGCCAGCTCGCCGACGTGACGTCCTGGCCGACCGATGAGGTGCGCGCCGACTCCGGCGCCCTCACCTGGCGCGACCAACGTCGGTCATACGCCGACATCCTGCGCACGGCTGGGTTCGACGAGGTGGTCGGCAACGGCGAGATGGTGCTGCCCGGCGGCGCGTCCGCCGACGCGGGAGCGCCTGGTGTCTCCTCACGCACCTTCGGCGCCATGTTCATCGAGGTAGGTGTCGACCCGGACCTCGGCCTGCTGCGGCTGCGCCGCGCGACCGGTGTCTACAGCGTCGGCGCGGTCGTCAACGAGCGCACCGCCCGCTCCCAGTTGATCGGCGGACTGGTGTGGGCCCGGCCAATGTCCGCTTCCACCAGGAAAATTGGGCGAGCGCCAAGAAGCGCGAACGGCAGCGGGGGTACTTGAGGCGCAACCTGGACCAGGTCGCCGCCCTCGACCAGTAGTGGAGACCACCTAAGAGCTCCGCTGGCCCCCGGCCGCACATCGGCTTTCGAGATACGGGTTGGGGGGTGTACAACGCGGCACAGCATCGCCAGACTTCGTGGACGATCACGCGCAGCCGTGGCTGCATGGGAATGGTGGGGATGGTCGATGGGGCGACCGCAGAGCCAGGGCTTGCCGCCGGAGTGCATCCGCTACCGCTTGACGCCCCTTCAACGCTTGCTGCCCATGCTGCCCGCCGCTGTGATCATGCCGGCCTTCCAGGTGTCGATCTGGTTGGACGGGGGGCCGGTTGGTCCTCCACTCACGTCAGTCGTGCTGCCGTTCGTGCTGCTGATCGCCTTGCGGCCGTTCGGGATCACTCTCACGCAGTCAGCGGCCGTCGTGCACAACCTGACCCGCCGGACCATTCCCTGGGCCGACGTGCAGGCCATACAGGTCGAGTCCTTCTTCGGGGCCCGAACCGTCGTGATCTACGAAGCGGGCGGCCGCCGTACACGCCTGCGGGCGCCGATCACAGGGTTCCTCAACTGGGATCGCACCTTCGAGGAGAAGTTCCACGTCATCGGCAGATGGTGGCTGTATCACCGCGGACCTGATTGGGCCCCTGGCCCGCCGCCGAGGGCCTGGTGAGGTAGTCCACCGGTACCCGGCGGGAACCCTTTCGCCCCTCCTGCCTAGTTTCTGCTGCCGTTGAGCGTCCCGATCAACAGCACCCGGTCCTCCAACCGCAGACGCCACGGCCGGGGCCTGTGCACCGGGTCTCGCACCCTCGCGCCGCAGCGTGGTGATCAGCTTGCCGAACTGCCGCGGGCTCAACCCGGTGAACGGGGCTGTCCAGGAAGGCCGCGACGCCGTAATCACACCAGGCATCGCAAGATCACCCCAAGCGGCCGTCTGGCCGCTGCACTCGGCTGTGCGGATCAGGGGGCCAGCGCGGCACTCACACGAGCCAGACGTGCGGCAGGCCAGGCGTATCGGTTGGCGGGGTTGCGGAAGGACAGGCCGCCGTTGTTGATCCAGTAGCCACGCTCGGCTGTGGTCCAGCGCACGGGACCGCACAGTCCCTGGTCCTCAAGCAGGGCGGCTGCGAGCCGATCGGGGGCCTCGACCTGAGTGCAGGCGCGAAGCGCTGCCGCCAGGCGGTCGACGGCGCCCTCGGGCACAGCGTCATCGCCGAATGCGGGCAGCAGGAGCAGCAGCCGGGCATGCGGATCGGTGGTGCTGCCGCCGGGCAGACCGTTGTCCGCTGCGGTGGTCAGCTCGGCCCAGGAGAGGGCTGGGCCCATGAAGTGCCCTTCGTCCTGTGCGAGGTGTTCGGCGTGGTCCCAGTCGGGGTGGTGCAGGAGGTAGTCGATGCCTTCGTCCTCCTCGAAGGCGCGGTACACCACGTACAGGCGGTGGCCGCCGACAAGCGGCACGGTGAACACGGGCCACTCGTCCCCTTCCAGCAACTGGCGCTGAAGGTCCGCTGCCTCCTCGTCGTCAGCGCTGAGCAGCAGTTCCTCGGCGTCCTCGCTCTGGGCGTAGCTGTGCAGGTGGCCGAGCCAGAACAGGCTCTCGTCCAAGAGCTCGGGGCGGTGAGTGAAGGGGCCGCCGTCGTAGCCGGGGATCCGGTCAGGGTGCATCTCCGCGCTGCTCGTCACGGAGGTCATCATGCCGCGTGGCTCTGCGACCATCGAAGTTGGGGCCGCTGTGACTGGCTGGCAGGGCGCCGAACGTTCGGATCGGCTACAACTGACGGACGTGTTCAAGGCGCTCGCGCTGCTCGTTGATCCAGCCGTCCGGAAGATCCACCGGCACAGCCATTGCCGTCCCCGATCCTTGAACGTCCTCCACAGTGATCAGGGGAACCGAGAACTGGGTGTTGAACTCGATGTTGATCTCAGGGTTGCGCAGGTCGGTCATCCAGCAGATGCTCCGGCCGAGGGCCAGATCGTCCAGGGCCTTCACCCAGTCGTCGAGGTCTTTGGACGAGAGGTGGAGACCGAGCCGGCCGTTGCAGAAGCTGCTCGTCACGACGACCTCGGCGTCGAGCCCGTCCGGCCCGCGCCGACCCAGCACTCTGATCACGACACTGTTCTCATGGTCGGTCAGATGAAGCAGCTCCATCTCTTTACCCTCGGCCACGCCCGCTCCTCAAGAAGATCTTTCCAAGCCATCATGCAGGAAGCACAGGTCTGCTCCAACCAGGGCATTTCGGTAGGAGTTCTTAGAGGGGACTCAGAGGGGACTACGTGCAGCTCGGCAGGGTCGGCTTGACTGCAGGCCGGACAAGATCCGAGCAGACCCGGCCGACCGGTTCGGCGGGGAGACTGTCCTCATGCAGATCCCCGCCGAAGCCGTGGCCGCCACCGTGCTGATCGAGGTCGTACGGATCTCTGCCCTCCCGATCGAACGGGGCGCCCCGTACCCCGGCAAAGCGGTCGCC
This sequence comes from Streptomyces sp. NPDC057486, assembly GCF_042802415.1. Taxonomy (NCBI): domain Bacteria; kingdom Bacillati; phylum Actinomycetota; class Actinomycetes; order Kitasatosporales; family Streptomycetaceae; genus Streptomyces; species Streptomyces sp. NPDC057486. Next base: position 16,489 of record NZ_JBHVEE010000167.1, read on the forward strand.
TATTGGGCTGGGAACGAAGCAGCCAACGCCCTGACCCTGATCGGGTCCCCGCCCAGCGGCGAACAGCACCGCTGTGGCTTTTCACCGGGCTGGAGCATTCGCGCGTATGAGGAGTCCCTCGATCTGGCCCTCTTCGAGGCGGCGTTCTGCTTCAGCTGCCACGAGATCCGCATGCACGGAACAGCCGTCCCGACCTCGCTGGCCACGCAGTTCTTCGACGCGGACACTCCGCCGGCTCAGGCCCTCCTCGCCCTCTTCCGTGCGGCGACGCCCTGACCCCCTGGTGGTCGGTCGGCATCACGCACCCAGTTCGCAGCGTCTCGGGGTGGGGCCAAATCAACGTGACGCAGGGGCGCGAGGCACCCTTTCGCATGCCCTCACCAGCCCGAAGGCGGAGCCAGGTCCCCATACAGGTGCTGATGGTCAGCGATCCTCCCGTCGCCGCTGGGCGCGCCCGTGGGGACGTCCGGAGGGGCTACTCCGTGCCAAGAGCTCCGCCTGACGGTTGTGCATGACCCTCGCGTCAAGGGGCAAGAGGCACGCTAAGAACGACGGTGGTGCCTTTCCTGGGAACGCTGCGGAGCGTGAGTCGCGCGTCGATGAGGTCTGCGCGCTCGTGCATGGCGGAGAGCCCCACTCCCTGCACGGTGGAGGCCGGCCGGGCCGGGCGCCGACGCCACCGCCTCCGAACTCCGCACCGCGGTACGCACCCTGGCCGACGTCGATCTGCAACCCGAGGAACTGCTCACCCATCTCGACGACGTCCTGGCCGGGCTCCGCCCCGACACCCACCCCAGCACTGTCACCGCCCAATGCCTGTACGCGGTCTACGATCCCGCCTCCTCCCGCTGCACACTCGCCGGCGCCGGAAGCCCCTCACCCGCCGTCATCACACCCGACGGCATGGTCACAGTCATCGACCTGCCCGAAAGCCCACCCCTGGGACACGCAGACCTGCCCTTCGAAGCCACTGAGATAGATCTCCCCGAAGGCAGCCTGCTCCTGGTGTACACCGACACCGACATCGACACCGGCACCGGCACCAGCGCCCATGAACCCGGCGGCGAGGAGCTGTTCAGCGCACTCGCCCGGCCCCAGTCCTGCCTTGATGCCACCTGCCGCTCCGCCCTCGACGCCCTGCTTCACTCTCCCCACAACGAGGTAGCTGTCCTCGCCGTCCGCACCCACGCCCTGGACACCCGAAACGTCGCCACCTGGGACCTGCCGGCCGACCCTGCCGCTGTCTCCCACGCCCGCACCCACATCGCGGACAAACTGACCGCCTGGGGCCTGACGGACGCCGCCCCCACCACCGAACTCATCGTCAGCGAGCTGGTCACCAACGCCATCCGCCACGCCCAACCCCCCATCCAACTGCGCCTGATCCACCACGCCGGCAGCCTTGTCTGCGAGGTCGCCGACGGCAGCAGCACCTCGCCACACCTGCGCCGGGCCCGCACCTTCGACGAAAACGGGCGCGGACTGTTCATCGTCGCTCAACTCGCCGAACGCTGGGGAACCCGCCACAACCACCACGGCAAGACCATCTGGGCCGAGCACACACCCGGACCCGACCGGCCCACCACCACGGCCTGAGATTTTCCTACCTTCCGGGGGCGGCAGAGACAGAGCCGGTTTTCGTGTCAGCCCCTCAGATCTGCATGCGGGCCGATTCCGTGGGACGGCCTCAGCGGCACCGCCCCGATGGTCACGCGCAGTACTTCACGGCCCATGGGATGGATACGGGCCATCTGGGGGGTCCAGCGCGCCGTCACGGTCGCCGAGGTCGAGCTGTGCGCGCGGCGTTGATCCGGGTCGGTGCGACCCGGGTCGGCGGCAGACCTTCAAGCGCATCGTCCACCTTGTCCGTGAGGGCGAGCGCGTCCTGCGGCCGGCCGAGGCCGACGACGACCAGGCCGCGCTCGCCATCCGAAGTCGAGGTAGGTGCCCGCGCGGTCGCGGGAACTGAACGCCTCGGTGACGGCGTTGGGCCGCCGCTCGACGCCCGCGCCCGGTTCGCACCGGCTCATCGCGCCGGGCGGTAGGTCGCGATGATCACCCCGCTGCTGGTCGGCTGGGCGCTCACCAGCCGCAGCTTCTTCAGCGCGGCGTCGTTGGCGAACAGCTTCTTGCGACCCTCGCCGGCCACCACCGGGTGGATCAGCAGCACCAGCTCGTCCAGCAGGTCCTGCTCCAGCAGCGAGCGCACCAGCGTCGGGCTGCCCGCGACGGTGATGTCCTTGCCCTCGCCCGCCTTGAGCCCGTTGACCGCAGCCACCAGATCGCCCTTGATCAGCGTGCTGTTCGCCCAGTCCTCGACACTGTCCAGCGTCGAGGAGACGACGTACTTGGGCGATTCGTTGATCCACTTTGCGAAACCGGCGTCCTCACCACTGGTCACAGTCGGCCAGTATCCGGCCCACTCGGTGAACGTCACCCTGCCCAGCAGGATCGTGTCGGCCGTCTCCAGCGTGTTGGCCAGCGCCGCTCCCATCTCCTCGTCGAACTCGAACTGCCACTCGTTCGGCGACTGGGCGACACCGTCGAGCGAGACGAACAGACCCGAAACAACCTTGCGCATGATTCCTCCACGATGAGTCCGGGGTCTTCCGCGCACCCCGGCCCGGACGGCGCCCCGGGCGGGATGAGCCGACCCCGTCGGCTACGTCATGAACACTAGGCGGGGGCCAAGGGCCAGGTCTTGTACAGAAGCGACAGCGGCTCCGCTGTGTCCGGGGCGCTCAGCTGAGTGGCCGTCCGCCCGACATACCGGTTCAAGGACCGCGCCAGGTGCGGCTGGTCGAAGTACCCCAGCCGGTGCACGACCTCCTGGGCCGACACCCCCTCCTGGATCAGCACCGCCGCCTGGCGGGCGCGGTGGATCTGCCTGATGGCGCCCCGGGTCAGGCCGGTCGCCGCGACGAAGCGCCGCTGCAGGGTGCGATCGGAGACGTCCGGGCAGGCGCCGTCGAGCACAGCGGGCACGACCGGGTCCAAGTCCACGATGCCCTCGCGCACCATCCGCAATACGAACGCCTCGGCGTTGTCGTAGTCGGGAACGTGCCAGACCGACCCCTTCAGCCATACCGAACGCCGCGTCACGTCGGGGATCGCCGCATTGCCGCCCACCAGCCGGCTGACCGGAAGGTGCGGCATCGACGTACCCAGCGCGAAACTGATCCCGAAGAAGACGGCGTCCCCGGGGACCGGCGCCCGGCATGCCCTCGGCTCCGGACCCAGCACAGCCGCCCGTACCTGACCATGGTGCTCCCAGAACACCAGTTCCCAGTGTGATGTTGCGACCGACATCATCCGGCTGACGTCGTCGCTGCAGCTGCGCCACACCCGTTCGATGTACAGCAGCTCCGACGGTCGGCTCTCAATCACCAAACCCAACCCGGTCCCCCTCATACGGCCACATACCCCGGTCCGGACCGTCAGTCTGACAGCCCACCGGACGACGACCCTCGGGATGAGGGCTCTTCACCCGGTATGTGAGTTCAATGGCCGAGGCGTTGGGTGTGCGGGGGCGTGCGGTGTGGCGGTGGCTGGCCGCCGCCGAGCAGGATGAGTCTGCGGCCGCGGCGCCGGGGGAGCGGGCCGGTTCTACGGGCGGTTCACGGTCACCTCGGAGGTCCGGGCTCTGCTCGGGCTGTGGAGGGGCAACGTTGGCGCCGTCCACCGTGAGCTGACCGCTCGCGCGGCGCGGGTCGAGGGTGAACCGCCGCCGTCGATTCCGACGCTGCATCGCGCGATTCGGCGGGATCTGTCGCTGGGGGAGCGGGCAGGGCTTGCGGGTGGGGAACGTGAGGCCCGCTGCCCCCGTCGCCACGGATGATGGAGCCGCTCGTTGAGGTCGTAGGCCTAAGAGCTATCACGTAATGCCGGTGAGAACGTGCCCTGCTGCGGCGGGTGCCTCGTTTACCGGATGTCGAGCTTGAGGTCTGCAGACGACCTGCACGTTGACGCTGCGCCGATAGTTTTTGCTCTTCGCGGTGCGCCGCTGGTCGTGGACCGGGATCAGTGTGCCGTCTACCAC
>NZ_JBHVEE010000168.1:0-20369 GCF_042802415.1 Streptomyces sp. NPDC057486
CGGCACGGCGGCCCCGACTCCGAATGGCCGGTCAAGCGGTACGGTTCGCGGCGGCGGCGTACTCCCAGAGCCGGTCGGCCGCCTCGGGGTCGAGGGCGTGGGCGGCCACACCTCCGGGGCGGTCCTCGTCGCCCTGGACGACCCGCGCCTCCTGGTTGTCCTCGAAGTAGCAGCCGGTGACGCCGTCAAGCAGGGGTGAGGCGGCCAGCAGGACAGAGGTGGCGGCTCCCTGGGCCGGGGTCTTGTAGAACGGCGGCGGCGTCAAGTTCCCCTCGCCGTCCATCACCCCGAACGCGCGCATGGTGTCGTCGTCGAGGTGCCGCTGCAGACGGGTCAGGATGTAACCGGGGTTCAGTGCGTTGACGGTGATTCCGTCGGCAGCCCAGCGCCGGGCTCCGACCGTGAACAGGACGCCGGCGGACTTGGACTGCCCGTAGGCCGTCCAGGCGTCGTACGGACGGCGCTCTAAGTGAGGATCCTCGAAGTCGAAGGGCACGCTCCGGTGGGCACCGGAGCTGACGACCACGACGCGCGCCGAGCCGGAGGCCCGCAGAGCGGCGTGCAGACCGGTGGCGAGTGCGAAGTGGCCCAGATGGTTGGTGGCCAGCTGCATCTCCCAGCCGCCCGGGGTGAGCGTGCGCGTCGGGAGGGCCATGATCCCGGCGTTCGCGACGAGGATGTCGAGCGGCCCGGTTCATGCCCGTACGAACGCGTCGACCGAGGCCGGATCGGACAGATCGAGGGCCACCGCGCCGACCCGGCCCGCGCAGCGGACGGCGGCCATCTCCCGGACAAGCGGGTCCGCGGACTCCGGGCGGCGTGTGGCGATCGTGACCTCCGCGCCGGTGGCGGCCAGGGCCCGGACGGTCTCGGCGCCGATCCCCGAGGCGCCGCCGGTGACCACGGCGCACCGGCCGGTGAGATCGACACCCTCGATCACCTCCTCCGCGCGGGCGCGCGAGGTGAAGGGCGTGGTCAGGATGGCGGAGTCGAGCTGCGAGGTGGAGCGCGCAGGCGAAGACGAGAGCGAGTGCCTGTCAGTAGGAATGTTTGTCGGCATATGGCCACGCTACGGAGACCACATCGGACGAACTATAGTTGATAGTCCTCAATCCTTTAGTGAAAGTCCGAAGGGGTGGCATGGATCCTCTCGAAGATGTGCTGGCCCTGCTGGAGACGCGCGGTCACCTGTCCGCGGGCCTGGTGGCAGGAGGACAGTGGGCCGTACGGTTCGAGGCTCCCCAGGGCGTCAAGTTCAATTCCGTACGGCGCGGCTCCTGCCTGCTGGAGGTCGACGGCGTCGACGCGCCGGTCGAACTGGCGGAGGGCGACTGCTACCTCCTCTCACATCGGCGCCCGTTCACCCTGCGCAGCGATCCGGAGGCCGTGCCCGTCCCTGCCGCACCACTGTTCGCCCGGACGGAGGACGGTGTCGCCCGGGCCGGAGAGGGCGACGACACGTTCCTGGTCGGGGGCCGTTTCTCGTTCGGGGCCCGCGCCCAGGAACTGCTGTTGGACCGGCTGCCCCCGGTGATCCACATCCCGGCCGACACCCGGCATGCGGAGACGATGCAGTGGGCGCTCTCCGCGATCGACCAGGAGCTGACGCACCGGCAGTTGGCCTCCAGCCTGGTGGCGGAGCATCTCGCCGTCGTCATGCTCGTCCACGTCCTGCGTCTGCATCTCGCGCGCGAGCCGCACGCCGTGTCGGGCTGGCTGGCCGGCCTCGCCGATCCCCTGGTCGCCACAGCTCTGGCCGCCCTGCACCAGGACCCGGCACGGGCGTGGACCGTGGCCGAACTGGCCCACGCCTGCACGGTGTCCCGGTCCACGCTGGCTGCTCGCTTCAAGGCCACGGTCGGCCAGGGGCCGCTGGAATACCTCACGCGCTGGCGCATCGAGCTCGCGGCCCGGCAGCTGAGGGAAGGCGGCGCCACACTCGCCTCCATCGCCCACGCCGTCGGATACGGATCCGAGAGCGCCCTCAGCGTCGCCTTCAAACGCATCCTGGGAAAACCTCCCGGCGACTACCGCAAGCATCCACCGCTGTCGTGACGCTGCCGAGGAAGAAGCCACCGCAGCCCGGGAGTATCGCGCACGTCCCGAGGCCATGGTCATGCCCTGCGCGGACAACAGCACCATCCCGGGCCCGTCGCCAGGTCACCACCGAACCGGTGCCTCTGCGGATGATGCGCAGCAACCGCCTGCCCTCGTCGTCGGCAATTGCCCGGAACCTGCACACGTTCAGCCGCGTGATCATTCCGGCCGTCCGGCACCGCCGGTACAGCAATCGAGCGATGCGTCAGGACAGGGCGAACGTCGCCTGATGCGGCTGGCTGTCGCTGTCACCGGATCAGGAAGGCTCCGACACCGCAACCACACCACCCATTCCAAGATCGTCCCATTGGGTGACCAGCGGCTTTGGCCAGTTCTTCAGCTGCCGCTGAGTGGCGATCCCCAAGTGGGATCGTGGCGCACCCTTCTCGTCAGGCGTGTCAGCAGATGCTCCGCCGTACTGAAGGCGGTGTCTTGCGGCGCTCCAGCCGAAGTCAGGGCGGCGCTGAGCCTTGCCGACGCCGATTCCGGCACTTCCGAGTCGGCAAGGAGGGGAAGGACCAGCAGGAGGCGGGCGTCCGTGTCCTCGACACCTTCGGCCGCGGGGGACGGACTGTCGGCGAGGCGGACCAGTTCGTGCCACGTCAGCCCGGCCCCCGAGAGGTCTCCTTCCCAGTTGGCGATCTGCTGGGCATGGCTCCGGCCCGGATGAGTGAGGAGGTAGTCGATGCCGTAGTCGCCGACCAGATTGCGGTAGATCACCACAGCTCCGGGACCGTCTGCAGCCGGTACCCGGAACACCGGCCAGCGTTCGGGGTCGAAGAGGACCTCGGACAAGGCATCGGTATCGGCGCCGTCATCGCCGAACCACTCCGGAACAGGACGCGTAGCACTCGACCAATCGCCGCACATCATGAGGTAGTTCGACCAGAAGCCCGGGCGGGCCAGCAGTGACTCGCCCGCAACCAGCGGGCCGTCGTCGTATCCCTTGACCATCACCCCTGGATCCTGTCACCAGCCACTGACACGCCCTGGGGGCCCCTCTGCTACCTTTAAGGCGACCGGTCATTTTCAGGAGGATCCATGCCACGAGTCAGCATGCGCGAAGAGATCATCGACGCGGCCGTGACGACGTTCCACGCGCGGGGCTTCCACGGCACCGGCGTGAAGGACATCACCGACGCGGCCGGCGTACCGAAGGGCTCGCTCTACAACCACTTCGCGAGCAAGGAGGAGATCGCCGTCGAGGCGATCCAGCGCTACGGGGCCGCGCGACGGCTTTCCGAGCTGACGCGACCGGGTACGCCGGCGCTGGACCGGCTGCGCGCTCACTTCGAGACCCTGCGGGACGAAGTGGTCAGCTTCGGGATCCGCCGGGGTTGCCTGCTCGGCAATTTCGGCGCCGAGACAGCCGACCACCATGAGGCGATCCGGGCCACCCTCGCCGCAGGCCTCGGGCGGTGGCGGGCGGCCATCGCCGAGGCCATCGATCAGGCGCAGCAGGAGGGCACGGTACGCACGGAGGCGAATGCCGACCTGCTCGCCGGATTCGTCCTGAACGCCTGGGAAGGCACGTTGATCAGCGCACGCGTCGATCGACGCGACGAGGGTTTCGCCGAGTTCTTCACGGTCGTGTTCGGCGACCTGCTCCGCTGAATCGAGCGGGAAAGCGACACCGCACCGATGAGGGGTCGGGCGGCCCACTCCGTAAGATGACCGGTCATTTTGATATGTCGACAACGAAGATGGAGCAAGACATGAGCACCTATCGCGCCGTCGAGGCGACCACTGAGGGTGGGTTCACCCTCGTCGAGCGGGAGCTCAGGCACCCGGGTACGGGAGAGGTCCGGGTCGCCGTCGAGGCGTGCGGGGTCTGCCACAGCGACGTGGCCGGAATCGTGAACCTGACCGGCAAGCGGCCGGCGGGCGTGCCCGTCGTGCCCGGGCACGAGGTGGTAGGCCGTATCAATGCTGTCGGTGACGACGTGTCCGGTTGGCACGTCGGGCAGCGGGTCGGACTCGGCTACCTCGGCGGGCACTGCGGAGTGTGCGAGATGTGCCGGCACAGAGACTTCGTCCACTGCACCGACCAGCCCGTGCTGGGCGACAGCCAGGACGGCGGCTACGCCGAGTACGTCACCACGCGCGCCTCGGGTCTCGTTGCCGTGCCCGAGGACGCACCCGCCGCCGAACTGGCCCCGCTGATGTGCGCGGGTCTCACCGTCCACCACGCCCTTCGGACGTCGGCCGCGCGCGCCGGCGACCTGGTCGCCGTCCAGGGCATCGGCGGCCTCGGACACCTCGGCATCCAGTACGCCCGTGCGATGGGATTCCGGGTGGCCGCGATCGCCCGCGGACAAGGCAAGAAGGAGCTTGCGCTCGAACTCGGCGCACACCACTACATCGACTCCACCCAGGCCGACCCGGCGCATGCACTGCAGGCACTCGGGGGCGCCAAGGTCATCCTCGCCACCGCCAGCCACGGCGGCTCCATGTCACCGCTGGTAGCGGGGCTCGCTGTCCGTGGCCAGCTCGTGGTCGTCGGCGTGGCGATGGATCCGGTCGAGGTCCTGACCCCGGCCCTCATCATGGGTGCACGCTCGATCGTCGGCTCGCTGACCGGCACTCCGAGCGACAACGAGGACAACGTCGCCTTCGCCCGCGCACACGACGTCCAGCCGATGATCGAGACCGTTCCGTTGGAGCGGGCCGGGGAGGCGTACGCGAAGATGATGGCCGGCGACGCGCGCTTCCGGATGGTCCTCGCGACCGGAACGGAGCCCGGCGTCTGACGGCCGGCGCAAGTCCGCCGGGCACGGCACTGCCGCTCAACTACTTCGGGATCCCGCTCGGACTCGCCGGGCTGGGCGGCGCCTGGAGCGCCGCCCAGCAGTACCTCGGAGCCTCGGACGTGCCCGCCCGGTTCCGACTTGGCGTTGGAGCACGGCGAGCTGCTGCCGCAGGACCAGCAGCTCGACCCGTTCGTGCGCGAGCTCCGACGACGCGATCGAAATCGCGGTCCATGGGGAGGTTTTTCAGCGGCTTGCGGTGGGGGTGGTGACGCTGCGGCCGTTCAGGGCGCCGGGCGTCGCCAGTACGGCGTGTGCGGCTCGATTTCCGGCGGCGAGGGCGCCTTCGATGTGTCCGGCATGGTCGACCGCCGTCTCGGTCGACGCCCAGTGCAGGCGGCCGTCCAGCGCGGGCCGTTGATAAAGGGTGTGGCCGAAGAGAGAGTAGTCGGCAAGGTGCTGCACGGTGGACGGGGACGTCCACCGCTCGGCGCTCCAGTTCTGCACGTGCAGGACTTCCGGGGTGGCCGCGACCGGTCCGAAAAGCTGTGTGAGCTGTGCGGTGACGGCCTTGTCGAATCCCGCTCGGACGGTACGGGCGTGCGCGAATCCGAAGAGGGCGGCGGGCCGACCGTCGGGCCCCGACATGTCGTGTATCTCCTGTAGCGGGCCGGTCCTGCTGAGCGCCGCACCGGCCAGCCCCTCCTCCCGCCAGAAGGCGGAGGAGTACTGGGCGACGACCTTGGCGACGGCCCCCATCCATACCGGGGTGGCCCGGGCAAGACGCACGAGGTCGCTGGACAGCGTGTCGCCGAAGTCGATGCGCTCCATTGCCAACGCCGGCGGGACGGCCAGAATGACGTGCTCGGCGTGCAGGGTTCCGGCCGGGGCCAGCACGGCAAGGCCGCCCCGGCCGTCCCGGTGGATGGCGCTGACGGGCGTGTTCAGCCGCAGTATGCCCGTGGGCAGTGCCGCGGCGAGAGCGGAGGTGATGCTCTGGGATCCGGCGGCGAAGCGGCGGGAGGGGGCGTCGATCAGGTTGCCGGTGAGGCGGCGTGTGCCGGTGGGCTCCTGCAGGAGGGTATCGCCGACGAGGTGCTGCTCGAAAGTCTCGATGCCCGTGCGTGCGGCCAGGGTCTGCACGCGCTGCTCGCCGTCCCAGAACCAGGTGGCTCCCAGGTCGAGGGCCCGCTCGGGGTGCGATGTGAGGGCGGAAAGCAGGCGTCCGCCGGTGCGGTCGCGGGCCTCCAGGCAGACCGTGTCGCGGCCGGCGGTGAGCAGAGCGGTGGCCGCAGCCAGTCCGGAGGCGCCGGCGCCGACCACGATCACGTCGTGGCAGTCCTGGTGGGACACGTGTGATTTCCCTTTCTGATCAGGCCGAACCCTGCTGTCGTCGGTGGTGTTCGGGCATCCGGCTTCTGGGGGCGTGCCGAGCCGGTGGCATCAAGGCAAGGCCGGGGCCGCTCCGCGCCGTGACGGCGGCGCGGAGCGGAAGGGTGTGGCTACTCGCCGTCGGCGGTGTCCAGGACGATGCGGAAGCGGGGGGCTCCGGAGCGCAGCCGGGTCACAGCTTCACCGGCCCGCGCCAGCGGCATGCGCTCGATCATCGGCCGTACGCCGTTGGTGACGGCGAACTGCATCGCTTCCTCCGTCTCGCGCGCGCTGCCGGTCAGGTGTCCGGTGATGGTGTGGCCGTTCATGACGAGCTGAGCCGCCGGTACGGTCACGGATCCCGCGTCGACGCCGACGAGGGTGAGCTGTCCGCGCGTGTTCAGCCCGGTGAGCAGTTCGTCCACGGGGGCGGTGGAGGAGGCGGTGTGGACGATGAGGTCGGCGCCGCCGAGTTCCTTCAGGGCGGCTCCGGGTGCCTGGGCGTTGCTGTCGATGTAGTGGTGGGCGCCGAGGTCGCGGGCGAATTTCTCGCGGTCGGAGCCCCGGGCGATGGCGATGGTCTCGTAACCGAGCTTCTCCGCGAACTGGACGGCCAGATGCCCCAGGCCGCCGAGCCCGAACACGGCGACGCGACCGCCCTCGCGCGTACGGGCCTTGCGGACGGCATTGAAGGTCGTCACGCCGGCGCAGCCGAACGGGGCGGCGTCGAACAGGTCGAGTCCGTCGGGGATGCGCGCGAGCGCGTCGGCGGGCACAGCGATGCTCTGGGCCCAGCCGCCCGGGTAGGACAGGCCGGGAACCCTGCGTTCAGGGCAGTGGACGACGTCACCCGCCCGGCAGGGCGCGCAGTGCCCGCAGCTGCCGCCGAACCAGCCGACGGCCACGCGGTCCCCGACCGACCAGCCCTCGACCCGGTCGCCCATCTCGGCGATGACACCGGCGACCTCGTGTCCCGGGGTGACAGGGAAGGACGTGCCCGCGCCGGTGGCTGCGGCCGTCGCGACGTCGGCGTTGCACACGCCGCTCGCCGTGACGGACACCCGGACCCACCTGCCCGTCGGCGGTGTCGTCTCGCCCACGGAGAGGTCAAGAGGACCTCGGGCCTCGGTCACGACCATGGCCACGGCAGTGTCTGACATGGTGCCTTTCCATTCCGAACACGACGATGCATATAGCTGCTGGTTATGCTGAATCAGCAGGGCCCCCACCGTAGGCACGGGAACACAAGCCCGGTAGGGGACATCAATGAATGGAGCTATAAGGCATGGCTATGATCGATCGCCTGAATCTCGAAGGCCTTCGATACGCACAGGCAGTCGCCGAGACCAAGTCGTTCAGCGCCGCCGCACGCGCTTACGGTGTCACCCAGCCCGCCCTGTCCAACGGCATCGCCAAACTGGAGGAACGCCTCGGCGACAAGCTGTTCGACCGGTCGCCGCGCGGGGTCACCCAGACGGCGTTCGGCGCCCGGATCCTGCCTTTGATCGAGCGTGCCCTGGTCGCGCTCGACGCCGTCGCGGCGGAGGCCAGGCGGCTGACCGAACCCGGCGAGCAGAAGATCCGCATGGGCGTCTCGCCCCTGATCGGCTCGCACCTGGTCGCCCGGGCGTTCAGCAAGGTGCGCGACCTGCCCGCCCCCCGCGACCTCGTGCTGCGCGAGGCAAACATGCAGGACCTGCGCGAATGTCTGCTGGCCGGCCGGCTCGACATCATTCTGATCCCGGCCGTGACCGCGATGCCGCGCTTCGAGCACCGGGTCGTCGACGTCGAGCCCATCGTCGTCGTCAGCCCCGATTCCGCGGACGCGGCACCACTCGAACTGGAAGAAGCCGGCAAAGAGTGCTTCATCCTCGTTCCGGACACCTGCGGCCTGACCACATTCACCACACAGCTCTTCCAGGCCCGCCACATGCCCCTGCACACGTATCCGGGAGAAGCCGCCGGCTACCAGGTCCTGGAGGACTGGACGAAGCTGGGCCTGGGCTCGGCCATGGTCCCCCGTTCCAAGCTCACTTCGCCCGACGTGCCCCACCGGCCTCTGATGGACGAGGGCCGCGAGGTGCAGATCTCTTTCGAAGCGGTCTGGAGCGCCGACTCCCCGCTCGGCGCGGACCTTCTCCGTCTTGCCGACAGCCTCGCGGCCGCCCGCCGCTAGCCATACGCACTGCTTATAGCTCGATTCAACAGGATCCTCTACCGGATGCCATGAGGGCCACCTAACTTGGCAGATACGTTGCGGTACGTACCGCACTACTCCGTCCGTGCCGATCGAGCGAGGCATAACCATGGCGTATCTTGAGATCACCCTGCAGGTCGACCCGGCCAACCGCGTCGCGGCCGTCGGCGTGTATCAGAAATACAAGCAGCCGTTCCTGGAGACCATCCCTGGGGCCACCGGCAAGGAGCTCCTTGTCCGCGACGAGGACGTCCAGGTCCTCCACGGGTTCCGGGGCGTGGCCGGCACGAAGGCGTACCTGGAGAGCGGTCTGTTCACCCGCGATGTGGTCGGCGGTCTGTCCCCGTTGCTGAAGGCGGCACCCGAAGTGGGCCTCTACGACACCGTCTGACCCCTCCCAGAACCGTCCGGGCAGACCCCCGCCCACGAGGCGCCCGCCGCGCATGCCGGTGCCCCATGGCTGCACCTGTCGGCGCGAGCCACGACGTCGAAGAAGCCAGGCACGAAGTCGCCTGCGGGCGGGGCACCAGCCTGCAGGTCGGCGGCGCGATCGACATCGCCCTCGTCGCCGCGGTCCGCAGCGGTGCCCACGCGCCTGTCGAACACGGACAGCTCACGCCTGGCGAAGAGGACCGCTCGCACCTGACGCGTCCTCGCTTTCCCCTTCTCTCCCCCGACACCGACAGGTGAAGTCATGTACGAACTCCAAGCCCTGCTCCGCGAGTACGACCGTGCCCGCGCTTACACCGATGACCTGTGGAGAGACCTCACTCCGGACGAGGTGACCTGGCGACCGCACGAGGACTCCAGTGCCATCGGCTGGCATCTCGGCCACCAGGCCCACGTCGCCCACTTCATGATTCGCAACCTCACCGCGGCCGAGCCCAGCCCGGACCCGGAACTGGACGGGCTCATGGACTCGGCGAATCCGGAGAAGTTCCGCGGCACGCTGCCCACCGTCGAGCGGCTCACCGCCTTCCGGAACACCGTCGCCGAACGCGTCCACGCCCGCATCGGCGACATCGCCGCCGGCAATGTCGGTGCCCCCACCCAACTGACCTTCGTCGGGGTCCACTTGCTGACCGCACTGATCAACCACGAATACCAGCACGACCAGTGGATCAGCGAGGTCCGTGCCGAAAACCTCGGCCACGCGCTCCCGCCCGACCCCGCCTCGGACGCGCTCAGCCGCGTCGACGGCTACCTCGTCCTCAACCCCTACGCCTGACCAGCACACCGGACACCCCTGCCCTCGTCCGGGCACGCCTGCAACAGGAGCACCACATGTCCAGCACCACCCTCGACTTCACCGGCCAGAAGGTCGTCGTGATCGGCGGCACCAGCGGCATGGGCCACGCCGTCGCCCGCCACGTTCTCGACGCCGGCGGCAGCGCCGTCGTCACCGGCCGCACGCAGTCCAGCGCCGACGAGGCGGCCGCCGCCCTGTCCACCCACGGCAAGGCCGTCGGTCTGGCGGCGGACCTGACCGACCCCGCAGACGTCGACCGTCTGCGCGTCGTCCTCACCGACCAGCACGCCGACGCGACCCTCCTCGTCAACGCGGCCGGCGTCTTCGCCCCGAAGTCCTTCCTCGACCACACGCCCCAGGACTACGACCGCTACCAGGCCGTCAACCGGGCCTTCTTCTTCCTCACCCAGACCGTCGTCAGCAACATGATCGGCCGCGGCGCGAAGGGAGCCGTCGTCAACATCGGTTCCATGTGGGCGCACCAGGCCGTCGCCGCAACGCCCTCGTCGGCGTACTCGATGGCCAAGGCCGGTCTGCACTCCCTCACCCAGCACCTCGCGATGGAGCTCGCCTCGCACGGCATCCGCGTCAACGCGGTCGCCCCCGCGGTCGTGCGCACCCCCATCTACGAGGAGTTCATCCCCAAGTCGGACATCGACTCCGCCCTCGACGGCTTCAACGACTTCCACCCCCTCGGCCGTACCGGCACCCCTGACGACGTCGCCGCGACGGTCGCCTTCCTCCTGTCGAACCAGACCGATTGGGTCACGGGCGCCGTCTGGGACATCGACGGCGGCGTCATGGCCGGACGTAACTGACCCCCGCACCCCTACCTCGCGCATGGTCCCCGGGCGGCGACGCCCGGGGCCTCGTCCGCACCGGCGCCCCGGCGGCGTTCGCGCCCCCGGCCCTCGACCAGGAGGCCGGTGCCGGGAAGACCGTCCCGCGCAAGTACACCGAGCTCGTGGCCGACGGCTCTGTCGGGCCGGCCCCGACACCGTCGCCCCCTTGATGACGCACACGAGGACGCAGGAGCCCCCGCCCGCAGCGCTTCGGCCAGGAAGACCCGCACGACGGCTTCCGGCCTTCGGCCGGTGGCAGCCAGGTGGCTGAGGCCTGGTCCGCCTTCGACCGGTTCGAGGCAGCGATCGGTGCCCGCGAGCCGCAAGCGCATCATCTTCGTCACCCGGGACGACGGCACGGGCATGACCGACGTGGCGTTCTCCGAAGACAGCCACGGCCCTGCGACCGCACCGCTTCCCGGCGTCGGCCCGGGATGCCGCCATGGCCGGACACTTCACAGAGCTGTGGAGCACTCTCGAGAGCCCAGAACCCACGATCCGCTCGATTCGAGCGTACATACAGTTGATTCAAGCGCGACGATCCGGCATTGTGCTTGAAACGAGCGCAGGTCCTGCCGGTCACGCAGGCGAGAGAGGTGCCTCATGGACGACATCGACCAGGCCATCCTGCGGGAGCTGCAGGTCGACGGTCGCATCCCCTACGCCGACCTGGGACCGAAGGTGGGACTTTCACCTTCGGCCGCAAGGCTCCGGCTGCAGCGATTGATCGACAGCAAGGCGGTCCAGGTCGTCGGAGTGACCGACCCGATGACCATGGGCCGGCAGACGATGGCGCTCCTGGGCCTGCGCCTCGACGGCGATCCCCGGGCGGTGGCCGATGAACTGTCCCGGCACGACGAAGTCGTGTACACGGTCCTGACGGCCGGCAGCTTCGACCTGTTCGCGGAGGTCGTGTGCAGTCAGCCTCGCGATCTTCTGGACTTCATCAACGACGTCGTGCG
The DNA here is from genome assembly GCF_042802415.1 of Streptomyces sp. NPDC057486. Lineage (NCBI taxonomy): Bacteria > Bacillati > Actinomycetota > Actinomycetes > Kitasatosporales > Streptomycetaceae > Streptomyces > Streptomyces sp. NPDC057486. The sequence continues at coordinate 11,466 of NZ_JBHVEE010000168.1, forward strand.
CCCCGTCGAGGGTGTCGCGTCCGTGGAGAACTTCCCCTACTTCGCCATTCACACCCACCGCTTCATGTGGCACGTCGACTGAGGCATCGGAGCGTCCCAACCCAGCCTGCCCGCACCGGCCGAGGAGCCCTGCATGCTGCACAACGAGTACCGCACGATCGACTTCTTCAGTGAAGACGCACTTCCCGTACCACAGGTGACACCGGCCGAGGCAGAGCGCATCGCCACCGAGCACCTTGGCATCACCGCTCGCGCGCAGGCGCTGGGAAGCCAGCAGGACGTCAACTTCCTGCTGCACGCCCACGACGGGACGCCTGTGGCGATTCTGAAGATCGCCAACCCCGCCTTCGGCGCAATGGAGATCGAAGCCCAGGACACCGCCGCCGACCTGATCGCCTCGGCGCACCCGGAACTGCGCATCGCCACCGTCCTGCTCCGCCCCGACGGCTCCCCGCGTCGCACGACGGTGGACACCAGGAGCGGGCCGGCCGTCGCGCGGCTGCTGCGCTACCTGCCCGGTGGCCCGCTGTCGGGACCCCGGCACCTGTCACCGACCACGATGGCGGCCATGGGCACAGTCGCCGCGAAAGTCAGCACCGCCCTGCGCGACTTCCGGCACCCGGGCCTCGAGCGCGTTCTCCAGTGGGATCTGCAGCACGCCGACCGCGTCGTCGCCAAGCTCGCCGGGCACATCGACGAGCCCGACCGGCGCGCCGCCGTCCAGGCCGCGACCGCCGAGGCCTGGGCACGCGTCCAGAGGGTTGCCGCCGTACTGCCGTCGCAGCCCGTGCACCTGGATCTCACCGACGACAATCTGATCCGCTGCCCCGACGGCCGCCTGACCATGCCCGACGGCGTCATCGACTTCGGCGACCTGACCACGAGCTGGGCGGTCGGCGAACTCGCCGTGTCGCTCTCCTCGATGCTCCACCACGAAGGCGTCGAGCCCCATCACGTGCTGGCCGCCGTCCGCGCCTTCCACGCCGTTCGGCCGCTCTCCCAGGAGGAGGCCGAGGCATTGTGGCCGCTGGTGGTCCTGCGCGCCGCCGTCCTGGTCGCCAGCGGGCGGCAGCAGGCCGCCGTCGACGAGGACAACGCCTATGCCAAGGCCGCGCTCGACCGCGAGTGGCACATATTCGAGCAGGCCACCCACCTGCCCCTGCCGGTGATGGTCCACCTCGTCAAGGACGCGACCGGCCTGGCCGACGTGCCCGCTCAGGCCAATTCACCGGTGCACCCTCTCCTACGGGGCGTCGCCGCCGACGACATCGCCATCGTCGACCTGTCGACCGGCGCCGACTCCATGGACCACGGAGCCTGGCTCGAAGCCGGCATCGAGGACCGGCTGGCCGCCACCGCGCTCGCGGGCGGAGCCGTCGCGGTCGCCACCCGGTACGCCCGTCCACGGCTTACTCAGGCGTCGGCCTTGTCAGCCGTCTCCGCCACCACCGTGCCCACCGGCATCGACCTCTGGCTCGGCCGGGCCACCGTGGTGCAGGCCCCCATCACGGGGAAGGTCCTCGCCGCGGCACCGGGCCGTGTGGAGATCGCCCACGGCCCGCAGGTGCTGACCCTGTCCTTCGGCACGGTCCACCCGATGGTCACCACCGGTGCAACGGTCCAGGCAGGCGAAGACGTCGCCCACCTCTCCTCCGGAACCTCTTTCCACATCGCGCTGCGCGACGCCGACAGCCCTGCCGTCCCTCCCCTGGTCCGCCCCGAGTACGCCCCCGGCTGGCTCACGCTCACCACCGACCCCGCCCCGCTCCTCGGTCTCCCGGCCTCCGGCCTCACGCCGCAGAAGGACGACCTGCTCGACCGGCGTGACGCCGTATTCGCGACCGTGCAGGAGCACTACTACGCCGGCCCTCCCCGTATCGAGCGTGGTTGGCGCCACCATCTGCTGTCCACCGACGGCCGCTCGTACCTCGACATCGTCAACAACGTCACCCCGCTCGGCCACGCCCACCCCCGCGTCGAACAGGCGGTCTCCCGGCAGCTGCGACGGCTCAACACCAACTCGCGCTTCCACTACGCCTCGGTGGTGGAGTTCACCGAACGCCTCGCCGCCCTCCTTCCCGACCCTCTGGACACGGTGTTCCTCGTCAACTCCGGTTCCGAAGCGGTGGATCTGGGCCTCCGGCTGGCCATCGGCGCCTCCGGCCGACACGACGTCGTCGCACTGCGCGAGGCGTACCACGGCTGGACGTACGCCTCCGACGCCGTCTCCACCTCACTCCAGGACAACCCGAACGCCCTCGCCACCCGCCCGAACTGGGTCCACACGGTGGACTCGCCCAACTCCTACCGAGGCCTGCACCGCGGGACGGACGCCGTGCGGTACGGCCCCGAGGCAGTCGCCGTGATCGACGAGCTGGCCGCGTCCGGCCGCCCGGCGGGAGCGTTCATCGGCGAGACCTTCTACGGCAACGCCGGAGGAGTCGCCCTTCCCGACGGCTATCTCGCCGACGTATACGCGGCGGTACGGCGTCACGGCGGCCTGGCCGTCGCCGATGAGGTCCAGGTCGGGTACGGCCGCCTGGGACACTGGTTCTGGGGCTTCGAGCAGCAGCAGGTCGTCCCCGACATCGTCTGTGTCGCCAAGGCCATGGGCAACGGACACCCCCTCGGCGCCGTCATCACGTCCAAGTCGGTCGCGGACAGGTACCGCGACCAGGGCTATTTCTTCTCCTCCACCGGAGGAAGCCCGGTCTCCAGCGTCGTGGGCCTCACCGTCCTGGACGCCCTGCGCGACGAGGACCTCCAAGGCAATGCGGTGCGCGTCGGCGGCCACCTGAAGCGCCGGATGAAGGCACTGGCCGACCGCTACGGCATCATCGGCGCCGTCCACGGCTCGGGCCTCTACCTCGGCCTCGAACTCGTCCGGGACCGCGTCAGCCTGGAACCCGCCACAGAAGAGACCGCCGAACTCTGCGACCGTATGCTCGACCTCGGCGTGATCGTCCAGCCCACCGGGGACCACCTCAACATCCTGAAGATCAAGCCACCGTTGTGCATCGACAGCACCGCGGCCGACTTCTTCGTCGACACGCTGGACCACGCCCTCGCCCAACTCGGCCACTCCCACTGACGTCGTAGGCGCGCGCAGGCGCCGCCCTCCTGCTCGAACGGGCCACATACGAAGCGGGACGGCGTCTCCCGTGTGCACGCAAACCCATCGGTTCACCGCCCGGGGCGCTGTCTCAGGCAGGGTCGACCAGCCGGTAGCCGATCCCGCGGACGGTCTGGATCGGGTCAGGGGGACCGAGCTTACGACGGAGTCGGCCGATCAGCGCGTCGACCGCCTGGGATTCCGGCTGGTGCTGTTCGCCGGCGCAGCTCTTGGCCAGTCGATCACGGGTGACCAGCGCGCCGCCGGCCAGCATCAGAGCCTGAAGGACCGCAGCCTCCGTGACGGTCAGCGAAAGCGGTACCCCGGCGCGGGTGAACCGGCCGTCGTGTCGGCCCCGTTGCAGGTCGCCGATGCGTAGCCGGGACACCTGGGCGGGAACCACGGGGGCGCGGCAGAGGCTGCGCATCCGGGCGGCCAGTTCGGCGGTGTCGAGGGGCTTGACCAGGTAGTCGTCCGCGCCCTGCTCGATGAGGGCCGCCCGTTCGGCGTGCGAATCGAGCGCGGTGAGCATCAGGACCGGGCGGGTCCAGCCGGCCCGGCGGTGGGTGGCGACCAGGCGGAGGACGTCACCGTCGGGCTGCGCCCGGTCGGCCACAAGGCCGTGATAGACGGTGTCACCCAACTTGAGACCGGCATCGGTGAGGTCTGCCGCCACGTCGACGTCGAAGCTGATACGGCGCAGGCACTCGGAAATCACTACTGCAAGCTCCGAGTCGTGCTGCACGACAAGTATGCGCATGCCAACCGACACTAAGGGCTGTCCAGTAATCCCTGGCGGGCGCACGACGACAGCTACGGCACCTCGCTGCGTTGTCGGAACGCCCGAATACACCCAGTATGAGGACGGTCCTCCGCCTTGCGATGCACCGCATCTGACGCCGCGCGCTGATCCGCCAGGGATTACGGGACAGCCCTTAGCTTGACTCTGTCGGGAATCTTGGAGTTTCCCGGTGCGGCAGCGAGATCAGCGGGCATGCTCGGGCTGTCCCGCAGGCCGATGTGGTTGCCGAGGTGTTCGTTGTCTCTCTGTCCCCGTTCTGGTGAGCAAATTCCGGCTCTGACCGTGCAGATCGCACGGGCAAGCAACCCGAACGGCACGACAGCGATGTGGGTGAGAGACCGGCTGGACGGGTTGTGGGACGACCAGGACTTCGCCGACTGGTACCCGCGCGACGGCCGGCCGGGTCTCTCGCCTGCTCAGTTGGCCACCGTCTGCGTGCTTCAGTTCCTCCTCGGCCTCTCGGACCGGCAGGCGGCCGAGGCAGTGCGCTGCCGCATCGATTTCAAGTACGCCATGGCTCTGGACCTGGACGATCCAGGATTCCACCACAGTGTGCTGGCCGACTTCCGTGAACGCCTGATCGAGGGCGATCGAGCCGATCGGCTCCTCGACCTGGCGCTGGTGCGGCTCAAGGACGCCGGGCTGGTGCGTGAGCGCACCACGCAGCGCACCGACTCCACCCATGTCCTTTCCGCAGTCCGTGACTTGACCCGGCTGGAGCTGGTCACCGAGGCGGTCCGGGCCGCGCTGGAAGAGCTGGCAGGCACCGCCTCGCACCTATTGGCCGGCCTGATCGACGAGGAATGGGGACGCCGCTACGGCCGCCCGGTCCGACTGGGCAAGAACCCCACCCGCCCCAAGACCAGGATCCTCGCCACCGGCGACGACGCCGTCCGGCTGATCGAGCACCTTGGACAGTACGGGGCGAAACGCCTGTCCGGCCCCCGGGTCCAGGCCCTGCGACAGATCATGGTGCAGAACTACTACCGCGATGCGGCAGGCCGCCTGCGCTGGCGCACTGCCGAGGACGGCGGGCTGCCGCCCTCGTCCATCGCGGTCGTCTCGCCCTACGACCCGACGGTCCGCTACGCGCGCCGCGGTCATATCACCCGCTGGAAGGGGTTCGTCGCACATCTCACCGAAACCTGTACTCCCGACGGCGTCAACGTGATCACGGATGTGGCCACCACTGACGCCACCGGCTACGACGCGAAGGCTCTACCCGGCATCCATACCCGGCTGAAGCTCCGTGGGCTACTGCCCGCCGAGCACCTGGTCGACGGTGGCTACACCTCCCTGGTCCACCTGGAACAGGCAGCCCGGGAACACCAGGTCACGGTCACCGGCCCACTGCCGGGCAACCCCACCCGCCAGCACCGCAAGAACGACGGCTTCGACCGCGACGACTTCCACATCGACTTCGACCGCCAACAGGTGACCTGCCCGCAGGGCGAGATCAGCCGGGGATGGCACGGCCCCCACCCGACCTCCTCACCCACTGCGGCACCTCTGATCGTGGCACGGTTCACCAAGAGCCAGTGCCGTCCCTGCCCGGTCCGCACCCGCTGCACGACCACCGCCGACAGCGCCCGAACCGTGGGATTTCCCCCGCAGGAACTCCGCGACCTGCAACTCCGCGTCCGGGCCGAGCAGCAGACACCCGACTGGAAGGCCCGCTACGCGGTCCGCTCCGGAGTCGAGGGCACCATCAACGAATTCGCCCACGGACACGGCATGCGCCAATGCCGCTACCGAGGACGCTCGAAAGCCCACCTGCAACACGTACTCACTGCCATCGCCGTGAACATCGAACGCCTCAGCAGGTGGTCGGTGACCGAAGAGGGCTCGCCACCAAGACCGCCGACCACCTTCCAGACCTACCTGGACCAACAGAGGATTCCCCGGTCAAAGTCCTGGCGGACCCTCGGCACCTGATCCCGACCACTCCAAGATCCCCGACAGAGTCAAGTTAGGCGGTGAGCGCCAGGGGCGCATGGCCCGCGGTGAGCGCCAGGAGGTCTGCTGTCCTCTCTCAGCAGAGTCACAGTGATGCGCCCGATGCCGGCGACGCGGGAGATCACAGCAGCTGCGGAACTCTCGTGACAAGCAGTCTCGCCGGACAGCTCGGCGGTGAGCGCGCTGCTGCGCGCCGAAGTTGCCCGGGGTCCCGTTCCGTCAGCGGACCAGGCCCGTGGCGCCGTTCGACGAGGGCACCGGGTCGATCCGCATCGTCGCGGCGTGTGCCGCGGGGCTCGCGGCGAGAGGGCCGGCCGCCTGACCGTACTTGTTCCGGTAGGCGGCGTCGATCTCGGAGGTGGGCCCGTTGTCACGGGTTTCCAGGAGGACGTCGCGGGTGACGGCCCCCACCCGGATCTGTCCGTGGCTGCGCTTCTGTGCAGCCTGGTACCAGCGGGACCGGACCCCGCGGTAGGCGCGGACATACAGCTCGCCGCGGACCAGGACCATACCGAGCTCCACGCCGGGGTGACCGTCGTCCCCGGCGGTCAGGACGAGGGATTCGGACCCGGTGAGAAGGGCGAGATCTTCGGGTGTCCAGGTCGTCATCGCGTCAGATCCTCCCTCCGGTCGGTGCTCGGTTGCCGGGTGGTCCATGAGGTGAGGATGCGCAGGGCGTCGTGGGAGGGGCTGCCGGGTTCGGCGGTCAGGATCATCAGGCGCTGTCCGGAGCCGTCGGGGCTGGTCCAGGTGTCGCAGTCGAGGGTGAGGTCGCCCACCAGATGGTGGCGGTAGTGCTTGGTGCCGTAACTGGCGCTGTTGACGCGGTGTTCGGCCCACCAGGTGCGGAAGTCGGGGTCCTGGAGGGACAGTTCGCCGACGAGCTGGGCGAGGTCGGGATCGTCGGGGTCGGCCGCGGCCTCCATGCGCAGTGCGGCGACGGCTTCCCGGGCGTCGTGGGCCCAGTCCTGGTGCAGCTGCCGGACCACCGGGTTCGTGAACAGCAGCCGCATGTAGTTGCGCCGGTGGGCCGGGATGGCGGCAAAGTCGGTATAGAGGGCTACGGCGGCTGGGTTCCAGGCCAGGATGTCCAAGCGTTTGCCAAGGACGAGCGCAGGGGTTTCGCTGAGCTGGTCGAGCAGCCGTCGCATGGCGGGACGCAGGCGTTGGGCGGGTCGGCGACGGCGTGGGTGGGCGTCGGTTCGGCCGGCGAGTTCGTAGAGGTACTTCTGCTGGTCGTCGTCGAGGCGCAGGGCGCGGGCCAGGGTGGTGAGCACGGGTATGGATGCCCGGACGCGGCCCTGTTCCAGTCGTGTGTAGTAGTCCACGCTGATGGCGGCGAGCTGGGCGACCTCCTCGCGACGCAGTCCGGCGACTTTGCGGGCCGAGTCCGTCTCGGGAAGGCCGCATTCCCTCGGTGTCAGCTGGGCCCGCCGGGCCTTGAGGAAGGCGCCCAGCGCCCGGGAGTCGGAGTCTGAAGTCATGCTCTCCAGTGTCATTGCACCGCGAGGACCACGGCACATGTTTGAGGGGGCAAGTTCTTTCCCAGGCAGAAACCTGGCTCTCCCGCTCGTGTGGAGACTGACGGAACGTGGATGTGTGCCCGGCAGGGTGCGGGCTCCGGGTCCGCCGCGCCGGGTGCGTTACGACACGTAACCACCGTCTCTCGGAGAGTCCCTCATGGCCCAGACCACCGTCACCTTCGACAGCGCCGGCATCTCGCTCGCCGGCCATCTCTACACCCCCGACACGCCGGCGCCGGGTCCGCGGCCGGCGCTCGTGGTCGGTCACCCCGGCACGGGCGTGAAGGAACAGACCTCCGGTACCTACGCGCAGCGGATGGCCGAGCGGGGTTTCGTCACCCTTGCCTTCGACGCCGCGCACCAGGGCGAGTCCGGTGGCCTGCCGCGCGGTTTGGAGGACCCGGCTCAGCGGGTGGAGGACTTCAAGGCCGCGGTGTCCTACCTCACCACCCTCGACGAGGTCGACGCCGACCGGATCGGCCTGTTGGGGATCTGCGCCTCCGGCAGCTACTCGCTGGCGGCCACCGGCGGTGACCACCGGGTCAAGGCCGTGGCCACCGTGTCCACCGCCGAGCCCGCCCGCCAGTTCCGTCTCGGCGCGGACGGCACCCAGGACCCGGCCGTCTTCCAGGCCCTGCTGGACGCCGCAGCCCAGGCCCGTACCGCCGCCGCCCGCGGCGAGGACCCCGGCACGATGACCATGTTCCCCGAGACCGCCGAGCAGGCCGGCGCCCTTGGCGGCGAGCACGGCATCGAAGGCTTCGAGTACTACTGCACCCCCCGAGGCGAGCACGAACGCTCCGCGAAGTTCCTGGCCTGGGAGAGCATCGACAGGATGGCCTTCCACGACGCCTTCCTCGCCATCCCTCTGATCGGCGACCGCCCGATCCTCCAGATCATCGGCGAACGCGCCGTCACCGCCTGGATGGCCGTCGAGGCCCACCAGCGCGCCACCGGCCCCAAGGAACTTCACTGGATCAAGGGCGCCAGCCACGTCGACCTGTACGACAAGAAGGAATACATCGACCCCGCCATCGACAAGCTCACCGACTTCTACACCACCCACCTCACCACCGACTGATGAGCACTCCGCGACGGGTAAGGACCTCGAGGATGTTGTCGGCCACCTGGAGACAGCCAGACAGGTGGCGCTGTCGTGGAAGGCGGGACGGTCCGGTGCGGGCAGGATGAGCCACCGGTCTGCCGGCCGGGCGAGCCCTTCAGCAGTCGGGGGCACAGCGGCGGTCATGCCGTTGTACCCCCGACGGCACGGTGTCGGCGGGCTGGACGAGGGGTCCCCCATTCGGCCCGTAGTGGTTGCTGGTGCGCGTAGTTGGAGGTGGGCTGTCAGTACGCCCGGCGACAGTCGCGGGCACCAAGAGGGCGGCGCACCCCCTGCCGAACGAGCAGGGCAGCCCCCCACCGATCCACACGAGACTTGGAGATCCCCCATGCCTTACCGCAAGGGACAGCACGTGGAGTACCGGGACCAGCAGGACGAGCTTCAGCGC
>NZ_JBHVEE010000169.1:0-20286 GCF_042802415.1 Streptomyces sp. NPDC057486
GGTGCCATGGCACCGGGGCCGTCCCCCCGGGGGGAAGGGAAGTGGTTCAGAGAGTTCTGAGGACCTCGCGCAAAGCGCTGATGACCTTGTCCTGGAGTTCTTCGGAAAGAGAGGGGTACATGGGCAGGGAAAAGATCTCGTGTGCCAGTTCCTCGGTCACCGGGAGGGACCCCTTGTCGTACCCCAGATGCCGGAAACCGTCCATGGTGTGGACGGGCCACGGGTAGCTGATGTTCAGCATGATGTCGTACGTCTTGAGCGCCTCGATGATCGCGTCGCGCTTCGGGTGCCTGACCACGTAGACGTAGTAGACGTGTTCGTTGCCTGGGGCCGACCGGGGCAGGACCAGGTCCGTGTCGCCCAGGGCCTCCTCGTAGCGGCGGGCCACCGCGCGCCGGCCCGCCGTGTAGCGGTCCAGTCTGGTCAGCTTGCGGCGCAGGATCTCCGCGTGCACTTCGTCCAGGCGGCTGTTGTGCCCGGGGGTGCTGACGACGTAGTAGCGCTCCTCCATGCCGTAGTACCGCAGTCGGCGCAGGTTGTGCTCCACCTGGTCGTCGGAGGTGATGACGGCGCCCCCGTCGCCGTACGCCCCGAGCACCTTGGTGGGGTAGAAGGAGAAAGCGGCGGCATCGCCCATGCTGCCCGCGATGCGCCCGTGGTGGCGGGCCCCGTGCGCCTGAGCGCAGTCCTCCAGAACGGCCAGGCCATGGCGCTCCGCCAGCCGCTGCAGCGGCTCCATGTCCACACACTGCCCGTACAGGTGAACCGGGAGCAGACAGCGGGTCCGCGGCGTGATGGCCGCCTCCACCTGCGCGACGTCCATCAGGTAGTTCTCCGCGTGCACGTCGACGAACACCGGGGTGGCGCCCACCGAGTCGATCGCGACCACCGTGGGCGCGGCGGTGTTGGACACCGTGACGACCTCGTCGCCCGGCCCCACGCCCAGTGCCTGCAGCGCCAGCTTCAACGCGTTCGTGCCGTTGTCGACCCCGACCGCATGGCGTACGCCGTGGTAGGCGGCGAAATCCTCCTCGAAGCCGCGCACGCTCTCGCCGAGCACCAGCTGCCCGGAGCTGAAGACCCGGTCGACGGCATCGAGGATGTCGTCCCGCTCCACCTCGTATTCCGCCAGGTAGTCCCACACGCGTGTGACCACGGCCGCCTCCACCTCCTGTGTCGATGACTGTTTCACGCCCGAGGCCCCGGTGGCCTCCGTGGCTGACGTCGAGGGGAATTCGACTACAGGGGTGAAATCCCAACAACCCCTAGATGCCCCAGCGGAGTGCTTCCCACCCCAGTCCGCATGGAACTTCCTTGATGTCCCACCGACGTCATGGCTATTTTCCATACACCTTCTTGACCGGCCAGGACGATATTTCGGTTCGCTATCAAGGGATATGGGCGAATGAAGGGAATAATTCTTGCGGGTGGGTCGGGGTCCCGGCTCACTCCGGTGACGCTGGCGGTATCGAAGCAGCTTCTGCCGGTCGGCGAGAAACCGATGATCTATTATCCGTTGTCCGTTCTCATGCTCGGCGGCATCAGAGAAATCCTGATCATCGCGAAGCCCCACGACATCCCGCAGTTCCAGCGGCTGCTCGGAGACGGCTCGCACCTCGGGGTGTCCCTCACCTACGCGGAACAGGCCGAGCCGAACGGCCTCGCCGAGGCCCTGATCATCGGGGCCGACCACGTCGGTGACGACACGGTCGCCCTGATACTGGGCGACAACATCTTCCACGGCCCCCGTTTCCAGGGGCTGGTGGAGGAGAACGCCAGGAACGTGACCGGTTGCGTGTTGTTCGGGTACCCGGTGAAGGATCCCCAGCACTTCGGAGTCGGGGAGACCGACGAAACCGGCCGACTGGTTTCCATCGAGGAGAAACCCGAGCACCCCCGCTCCAACCGCGCCATCACCGGGCTGTACCTGTACGACAACGAGGTCGTGGACATCGCCAAGAACGTCCGGCCGTCGGCCCGCGGTGAACTGGAGATCACCGACGTGAACCGGGTCTACGTGGAGAGCGGCCGGGCGAAGCTGATCGACCTGGGCCGCGGCTTCGCGTGGCTGGACACCGGAACCCCGGAGTCGCTCCTGCAGGCCTCGCTCTACGTGCGGACCCTGGAGGAGCGTCAGGGTGTGCGTATCGCCTGCCTGGAGGAGATCGCCCTGCACAAGGGCTTCATCACCGCGGAGGAGTGCCACCGGCTGGGCACCGCGCTGGGGAAGTCCGGGTACGGCCAGTACGTGATGGACATCGCCCGCGAACTGGTCGGCTGAACGGCGCGGCGTCCGGCCGGAGGAACGCTTGCGATCCTCCGGCCGGGACGCCGTTCGGCTTCAGCGGACGGCGACCGGGCACCGCGCGATGCCGCGGACGACGGGAGACCGCATCCGGCGCACCACCTCGCCCACCGCGACCGGCGCGCGCCCGCCCGCGGCCAGTGCGGACACCGCGGCCTCCGCGAGGAGACGGGCGGCCGGGCCGATGGCGGCGGCCGGCGAACCGCCGGCCAGTGACAGGTGGACGCCCGCGGAGCCGCGCCCGGTGTCGAACCGTTCCGGGGCGGCGAACACGTCCGGATCCCGGTTCGCCCCCTCGACGAGGACCACCAACTGACTGCCCTTGCCGACCTCCTGGCCGGCGAGCGTGACATCCTGCGCGGCGATGCGGCTCTCCAGCCGCACCGGCGGACAATGCCGCAGAGTCTCCTCCACCATGTCGGACGCCGACCGTGCGCCGGAGCGCAGCATCTCCCACTCACCGGGGTGCTCGGCCAGGGCCAGGACGGCGTTGCAGACCAGGTTCGCGGCAACCTCCACGCCCACGGTGAACAGCAGCGCCAGGACCACGCCGTCCTCCCCGTCCGGCACGGTGGCCGACTTCGCGGTCAGGTCGCGCAGTTCGTCGAAGGCCGCCACCAGCCGCCTGGTGGCGTCCAGCGTGGGAGGGCACAGCAAGGAGTCCAGCAGAGGAGCGACGTCGGCACACAGAGCGGGCAACCCCTCCCGCCGCTCCGGCGGCACCCCTGCAGCCTCTGCGAGCACCGTGAGCACTGCGGGACGGGCGAAGTCGGTCATGGCGTCGAACGAGCCGGAGTCGCGCAGGCGGTCGAGCCTGTCCGCGAAGACCGCCTCCGCGTCCCTTCGGCGGTCCGAGGCCCCGGGGCCGAGGAACGAGGAGACGCGGTCCCGCAGCCGCCCGTACTCGTCGCCCTCCATCGCCAGCAGCGCGTCGTCGACCGTCAGCACGTGCTTGAGCGTGGTCCCCGAGTCGATGCCGAAGACGCGGCGGCGCCGACGGGCGGCGGGATCGCGCAGTTTCAGCCGCGGATCCCGGAGGATCTCGGCGCCCAGCCCGTGGTTGACGGTCACCCACACGTCGGACTCGCTCTGCCGCAGCTCGGGACGGCCGCGCATCGCCCGGTACAGCCGCTGCGCGTCGACCTCCTGGGCCCGCAGCAGCAGAGCGTACGGGTCACCCCGGTTCCCCCGCATCCACTGCGTGCCGCGCGCGGCCAGCAGATGCCGCGATACGTCGCTGTCGTCGAAAAGCCTGGGATCGATCTGGTGCCTGGTCATGCCAAGACTTCTCCATTCACTACGGCTTTCCCTCGTTCATAGCCGGGCCGGGGGTCCGGGAACACCCCTGCCCGGGGGTGTGCGGGCCACTGCTCCGGCGACCGTGAAGAGGGGTGGGTAGGGGCTGCCGGGACCGCGTTCACGTGTGAGGGTTGGGATTCGCTTGCCGCCACGCCGTGCCATGCGTGGAATTCCACTGCCCCGGTTTCCCAGGTCAGCGAAAGTCAACTGCACGAGCGGATGATTGAGGAAGTCGACGTCAATGACCAAAGCTCTGATCATCGGTGGTGGGGTCGCCGGGCCGACCACAGCCATCGCCCTCCAGAAGGCCGGCATCGAACCCGTCGTCTATGAGGCGTACGACCGCGGTGCGGACGGAATCGGCCAGAATCTCGTACTCGCGGTGAACGGCTACAGCGCATTGCTCGCGTTGGGCATGGACCATCTGACGGATGGCTTCGACATTCCCCGCTATCGGTTCCACCTCGGGAACGGAAAGCAGCTGGCGCAGGTCCCCAACGGCGCCCCGCTGCCCGACGGGACCGTGGCCCGGGCCATCACCCGATCCGACCTCTACACCACCCTGCGGGACGAGGCGATCAACCGGGGCATCGAGGTCAACTTCGGCAAGCAGTTGGTCGACGCCAAGATCACCGACAAGGGCGTGACCGCCTTCTTCGCCGACGGCACCACTGCCGAGGGAGACCTCCTCGTCGGCGCCGACGGACTGCACTCCGTCACCCGGAAGACCATCGATCCGGCGGAGCTCACGTTCCGGTACGGCGGGCTCTGGACCACCGGCGGGTACGCCACGGGCGTCTCCGCCCCCAGCGACACCGGAACCGAGTTCATGTACCTGGGCAAGCGCGCCTTCTTCTGCCACATCCCGGACCACGAGGGCCGGATCTGGTGGTACGCAAGCGTGACCCGCCAGAAGGAGCCCACCCCCGAGGAGTTGGCCTCCGTCACCCCCGAGTCCTGGCGCGAGTCGCTGTACGAGCTCTTCGCCAAGGACGAGAGTTCCGCGGTGGAGATCGTCAAGGCCACCGAGGAGATCTGGCCGCCGCGGCCGATCTACGACATCCCGCACCTGCCCAAGTGGCACAACGGGCGGATGATCGTGATCGGCGACGCATGCCACGCCACCTCCCCCTCGGCCGGCCAGGGCGTGTCGATGGCGATCGAGGACTCCGTCGAGCTCGCCAGGTGCCTGCGGGACATCCCCGACATCGCGGAGGCGTTCGAGCGCTTCGAGGAGATCCGCCGGAAGCGGGTCGAACGCGTCGTGGAATTCGGCCGGCAGTGCGGCCGCGCGCTGCAGGTCAGCGGCCCCCTCATGCGCATAGGACGGGACATCTTCGCCCGCGTCGCCTACAGCGAACGCGGCTCCAGGGAGGGGCAGGAGGAGATGCGTTGGCTCTACGAGCACCGCATCGACTGGGACACGCCTATCGGGCGCGTCGGCGCAGGCGTCGGCGTCTGACGGCCGATCCCACTGCCAGCAGGGACGACGGAGGCCCGAGGAGAACCGATGCGTGTCCTCTTCACGGTGTACGCCGCGAAGACGCACTTCTACAACATGGTGCCCATCGCCTGGGCGTTGCGTGCCGCGGGGCACGAGGTGTGCGTCGCCAGTCAGCCCCAGGTGGTGGAGGCGATCAGCCGCAGCGGGCTCGCCGCGGTGCCGGTGGGCGAGGAGGAGAGCATGCCGGGCCGGCCGGCCCAGGACGGCGACCACGTGACGAGCGGCACGTCATGGCGGAACCTCAACGCCGGTGTCACCGAGACCAGGCCCGAGGTGCTGACCTGGGACTACGTCCTGGGAACCTTCACCGTCGCGTGCTCGACCCACTACGAGCACGCGACCGGTGGCCGGGCGATGCTGGACGACCTGGTGGAGTTCGCCAGGTCGTGGCGGCCCGACCTGGTCGTCTGGGACGCGATGACCTTCGCCGGCCCGGTTGCCGCCCGGGCCAGCGGAGCGGCCCATGCCCGGATGCTCTTCGGTGTCGACCACATCGGCCGGATGTACGACAAGTACACCGAGCTCCTCGGCCGACAGGAGCCGGAGCGGCGCGACGACCCGGTCGGCGACTGGCTGGCGGGCCGACTCGCGCGGTTCGGCTGCGAGTTCCACGAGGGACTGGCGACCGAGATGATGACCGGACAGTGGACGATCGACCCGACGCCCTCCTGGATGCAGGTCCCCCTGGACCTGCCGTACCACCCCGTGCGGTACGTGCCGTACAACGGGCCCACCGCAGTGCCCGACTGGGTCCACCGGCCGCCCGAGCGGCCGCGGGTGTGTCTGACACTCGGCATGACGGCCAGGGAGGTGCTCGGCGGTGACGTCTTCTCCGTCCAGGACCTGCTGGAATCCGTCGCGGAGCTGGACATCGAGGTCGTGGCGACCCTGAACTCCGACCAACTGGGCGAACTGCGCGCCCTCCCGGAGAACGTGCGGGCCGTGGAATTCGTACCGCTCAATGAGTTGCTGCCCAGCTGTTCGGCGGTCATTCACCACGGCGGTTTCGGAACCCTGGGAAACGCACTGGTGCATGGGGTTCCGCAGATCATCGCCCCGGGACGGTACTGGGACGAACTCGATTTCGGCCGGTGCCTGGAGGAACGCGGCGCCGGAATGCTGCTGGAACACGAGCGACTCTCCGGCGAGGCACTCAAGAGCAAGGTCGACGGAGATTCCCTGCAGAGCAAGATTTCCCGGATTCTGGAAGACCCTTCCTACCGGGAGAACGCCGAGCGCATCCGGCAGGAGATTCAGCGGACCCCCAGCCCCCGCGCCCTGGTGGCGGAACTGGAAGAAAAGGTGGCCGGGCACCGCGCCTGAAGGGGTGCAGCCGGCCGTCCACGGACGGGAAGGAAGAAGATGCCAACTGGACGCTGGGCCGGAAAGACCGCGGTCGTCACCGGGGGCAGCGGATTCATCGGCTCTCACTTCGCCGAGCAGCTGCTGGAGCGCGGGGCCCGAGTCATCTGCCTGTACCGCAGGGACAACCGGCAGGTGCTGCCGCAACTGCCGCAGACCGACATGCTGACGACCGTCGGGATGGACCTGCGGGACGAGGCTGCCCTGCGCCGCGTCTTCGACACGGCCCCCGGCGGCGTCGATGCGATCTTCCACTGCGCCGTCGTCTCCGGCACGGCGGAGGCTCGCCGCGACCAGGCCGCGCGCATCCTCGACGACAACATGCGGGCCGTCTCCAACATCCTGAACTGCGCCCGGAGCCACGGCACTCCGGAGACCGTCCTCCTGGGATCCAGCGACATCTACGCGGCGTCGGCCCGCACCGACCCGATCCCCGAGGACGACGACTTCCGGCGGGGGATGCACTACGCGCCCGACGGCTACTACCTGTCCAAGTGCTACGCCGAGATCCTGGCGGAGGCGTACCGGCACCAGCACGGCATGAGCATTTTCGTCCCCCGTCTCACCAGCGTCTACGGGGCGCGGGACAACTTCGAGGTGGACACGGACCGGGTGGTGCCCAGCATGTTCGCCAAGGTACTGGCCGGGCAGTCCATCGAGATCTGGGGCGACGGCAGCCAGACCCGCACCTACATGTACGTGACCGACCTGGTCAGGGGCATCCTGCGGATGGTCGAGGCAAACAAGTACCAGACGTTCAACATCGGCACCACAGAGACCGTCTCCGTACTGCAGCTCGCCCAGATGGTGTGCGCGGCGCTGGGGGAGCCCGAGCGCATCACCTTCGACCCCGGGCGGTCCGGTGGCCGGCCGAGCCGGACGCTCGACGTCAGTCGGCTCGACAGCGTCGTCGACCTCCGGCCCCTGTCGCTGCGCGAGGGGCTGGAGGAGACCGTCAGGTGGTACCGCCGCCACTGCGGAACCATCGCCACGGCGCGCTGACCAGCGCCCGTCCACACCCCCCGTCCACCCGCCTTCACCCGTCCTGCTGGAGAGGGTTCATGCGCGTCCTCATCACCACATCCGCCGTCAACTCGCATCTGAACAACCTGGTGCCCATCGCCTGGGCCCTGCGCACCGCGGGACACGAAGTCTGTGTGGCGAGTCAGCCCAACCTCACCGAAGCGATCAAGAGCACCGGGCTGACCGCGGTGGCCGTGGGCGACGGCCTGACCCCGCCCCGCGGCATGCCGGGAACCTCCAGCACTCCGTTCGGCCTGGGGTACGACATCGCCGAGACCAGTCCCGAGAAACTCTCCCTGGACTATGTGCGCGGCACGCTCACCGCGTACACCCAGGCCGCCTGCGAGTACCTGGCGGACGGGGCGATGCGCGACGACCTGGTGGAGTTCGCCCGCGCCTGGCGGCCCGACCTCGTGCTGTGGGACGCACACAACTACGCCGGACCGGTCCTCGCCCGCGCCGTGGACACCGCGCACGCGCGGATCCTGCCCGCCCCGGACCACTGGGGCCGCATGTGGCAGCTCTACCGCGACCTCGCGGACAAGGAGTCCGCCGACCCGGCGCAGGACCCCATGGCCTCGTACCTGGGCGCCCGGCTGGAACCGTTCGGCGAAGAGTTCGCCGAGGACATGGTGTTCGGGCAGGCGACCATCGACCCACTGCCCGAATGGCTCCACGTACCCCTCGCCACCGACCACAGGCCGGTGCGGCACGTTCCCTACAACGGCCCCGCCGTCGTGCCCGGCTGGCTGCGCAAGGAACCGAAGCGGCCCCGGGTCTGCCTCACGCTGGGACAGACCCGCCGCAGCCTCGGGGTGCGGGGGACTGCGGGGGGCGAGGAGATCTCCGTGGCCGAGGTGCTCGAAGGCGTCGCCGACCTGGAGGCCGAGGTGGTGGCCACCTTGCGGACCGACCAGATCCCGCAGGGCACCAGGATCCCCGACAACGTACGGCTCTTCGACTTCGTACCGCTCAACGAACTGCTGCCCAGTTGCTCGGCCGTCGTCCACTACGGAGGCATGGGAACGGTCGGGGCCGCCGTCGTCCACGGCGTACCCCAACTGGGCATCCCCGGGAACATCTGGGGCGAGACCGGCGTGATGCGCGAACTGGAGGCCAGGGGTGCCGGTCTGGTCGCCGACGGGCGCTCGCTCGTCGAACAGCTCCGCCGGCTGCTGGAGACCCCCTCCTTCAGGGAGGCGGCAGCCCGGTTGCAGCAGGAAGCACTCGCCAAGCCGAGCCCTCGCGACATAGTCCCCGGACTCGAGGAGCTGGTCATACGCCACAGGGAGGCGCGATGAACACGTCCGAAACCGAGCTCGTCGACGCCCTCCGCGCGTCACTCAAGGAGACCGAGCGCCTCCGGGAGCAGAACAGACAGCTCAGCGAGACCTCCCAGGAGCCCATCGCCATCATCGGCATGGCCTGCCGGTTCCCCGGAGGGGCGACCACGCCCGAGGAGTTCTGGCGGCTGGTCGCCGACGAGGTCGATGCGGTGGGGGAGTTCCCCACCGACCGTGGCTGGGACCTGGGGAGGCTCTACGATCCCACGGCGGAGCGACCCGGAAGCAGCTACGTCCGCGAGGGCGGCTTCCTGCACCAGGCGGCCGAGTTCGACGCCGACCTCTTCGGCATCAGCCCTCGCGAGGCACTGGTGATGGACCCGCAGCAGCGGCTGCTGCTGGAGACGTCCTGGGAGGCCTTCGAACGCGCGGGCATCTCCCCCCGGTCGGTCAAGGGCAGTGCGACCGGCGTCTTCGCGGGAGTCATGTACCACAACTACCCCGGCAGCTACGGTTCGTCAGGGGTCGTGTCGGGTCGGGTGGCGTACACCTTCGGTCTGGAGGGGCCCGCGGTCACCGTGGACACCGCCTGCTCGTCCTCCCTGGTCACCCTCCACCTGGCGGTCCAGGCCCTGCGTCAGGGTGAGTGCGGTCTGGCACTGGCCGGCGGCGTTTCGGTGATGGCAACCCCCAGGACCTTCGTCGAGTTCAGTGCGGAAGGCACCCTGTCCAGTGACGGCCGGTGCCGGACCTTCGCGGACTCCGCGGACGGCACCGGCTGGTCGGAGGGCGCCGGAATGCTGCTCCTGGAGCGGCTGTCGGACGCCCGCCGCAACGGCCACCGCGTCCTGGCAGTGGTGCGGGGCAGCGCGGTGAACCAGGACGGTGCCTCCAACGGGCTCACCGCGCCGAACGGTCCCGCCCAGCAGCGGGTGATCCGGGCGGCGCTGGCCAACGCCCGCCTCACGCCCGACCAGGTCGACGCCGTGGAGGCGCACGGCACCGCCACCACCCTCGGCGATCCGATCGAGGCGCAGGCGCTGCTGGCCGCCTACGGCCGGGACCGTGAGGCGGATCGTCCGTTGTGGCTGGGGTCGGTGAAGTCCAACATCGGGCACACCCAGGCCGCGGCCGGTGTGGCCGGTGTGATCAAGATGGTGATGGCACTCCGCAACGACCTGCTGCCCAGGAGCCTGCACATCGACGCACCGTCGTCACACGTGGACTGGTCCGAGGGCGCGGTGGAACTGCTGACAAAACCGGTGCCGTGGCCGCGCAACGGTCACCCGCGCCGGGTCGGGGTCTCCGCCTTCGGCATGAGCGGCACCAACGCGCACGTGATCATCGAAGAGGCACCTGAGGGCGAGGCCGCGGCCCGGCCCGGGGCTGAACCCGGGTCCGGGGAAGCGCGGCCCTGGCTGCTGTCCGGCCGCACGGATGCGGCGCTGCGTGCCCAGGCCGAGCGCATGCTGGCCCGTCTCGGCGAGGACCCGGACCTGGACCTCGCGGAAGCCGCATGCGCGCTGGCGACCACGCGGACCATGTTCGAGCGTCGGGCTGCGGTGACCGGTGTGGACCGTGGTGAACTCGTCCGTGGTCTGGTGGCGTTGGTGGGGGGTGTGGAGGCGCCGGGTCTCGTTCGGGGTGTGGCGGATGCCGGGGGCCGGACGGCGTTCGTGTTCTCGGGTCAGGGGTCGCAGCGTGCCGGTATGGGGCGTGAGTTGTATGAGGCGTTCCCTGTGTTCGCCGAGGCTTTTGATGTGGTGTGTGCGGTGTTGGACGGGCGTGTGGGGCGTTCGTTGCGGGATGTGGTGTTTGCGCTGGAGGGCAGTGCGGACGCGGTGTTGTTGGATGGGACGGGGTTTACGCAGCCGGCGTTGTTCGCGGTGCAGGTGGCGTTGTTCCGGCTGCTGGAGTCCTGGGGTGTGGTGCCGGATGTGCTGGTGGGGCATTCGGTCGGTGAGTTGGCGGCTGCGCATGTGGCGGGGGTGTGGTCGCTTGAGGATGCCTGTGCGTTGGTGGTGGCTCGTGGTCGCCTGATGCAGGCGTTGCCGTCGGGTGGTGCGATGGTGGCGTTGGAGGCTGGTGAGGCGGAGGTGTTGCCGTTGCTGGCCGGGGTCGGGGGCCGGGTTGGTGTGGCGGCGGTCAATGGTCCGGTGTCGGTGGTGGTGTCGGGTGAGGCCTCGGTGGTGGAGTCGGTTGCGGAGGAGGTGCGTGGCTGGGGCCGCCGGGTTCGTCGTCTGGCGGTGAGTCACGCGTTCCATTCGCCGTTGATGGAGCCGATGTTGGGCGAGTTCCGGGAGGTGGCCGAAGGACTCACCTACCACCGGCCGGAGATCCCGATCGTGTCCACGATGACCGGAGTGACCGCTACGGCGGAGGAGTTGTGCGATCCGGGCTACTGGGTGTCCCAGGTGCGCAGGCCGGTCCGTTTCCATGACGCGGTACAGGTGTTGGAGGGGCAGGGAACGGACCGGTTCGTGGAGATTGGTCCTGACACCACCTGTACCGCCATGGCGCAGCAGTGTCTGGCCGAGACCGACGGTGTCCTGCTGACCCCCACCCTGCGGCCGAAGCGGGCGGAGCCCCGCGCTCTGGCCGAGGCCGTCGCACTGCTCCACGTCCATGGAGCGGACGTGGACTGGCCGGTGTTCCACGGCCGCACCGGAGTCCCGGGCGCGGACCTCCCCACCTACCCCTTCCAACGCGAGCACTACTGGCTGCAGGCCTCCGCCACGGACGGCGACCCGGCCTCGCTGGGACTGGAGTCCGTCGACCACCCGCTGCTCGGCGCGGCGCTTGTGCTCGCGGACTCCAACGGCCTCGTGCTCTCCGGCAGGCTCTCCGCCACCGCCCACTCCTGGCTCTCCGACCACACGGTGCGGGGAGCGATCCTCTTCCCCGGCACCGGATTCGTGGAACTCGCCCTCCATGCCGGCGACCAGGTCGGCTGCGGGCGGCTCCGGGAACTGACCGTCCACACGCCGCTGGTCCTGCCCGACGAGGGCGGCATCCGGATCCAGGTGACCGTCGGCGCTCCGGACGACACCGGCGCGCGAACGCTCCAGGTGTACTCGGCGCCCGACGAGGGGAGCGGGGCAACCGCCTGGACGCGGCACGCCTCGGGCCGGATCGAGCCGGGCAACACCGCCGTATCGGCCGAGCGGCGTGCATGGCCCCCCGCGGACGCGCAGACGGTGGACATCGACGGCCTGTACGAGGAACTCGCGGACCGCGGGCTGGCGTACGGCCCGGTCTTCCGAGGCCTGCGCGCGGTCTGGCGGCACCGTGGCGAGATCCTCGCCGAGGTTCGGTTGCCGGAAGCGCGGGGCAGCGGGGCCCAGGGCTTCGGACTGCACCCCGCCGTGTTCGATGCGGCGCTGCACGCGATCGGCCTGACCGACACCGTCGGCGAGGGAGCCTGGCTGCCGTACACCTGGTCCGGAGTGGAGCTGTTCGCCTCCGGGGCGAGCGCACTGCGGGTCCGGGTGACGCCGGTCGGCCCCGGCGAGGTGACGCTGGACCTCACCGACCCGGACGGCGGTCCGGTGGCCCGGGTCGCCTCTCTGGTGCTGCGCCGCGCCTCCGACGAGACCATGCGGCCGACCACGGCCGGTCTGGGCGACGCGCTGCTGCGGCGGGACTGGGTCCGGGCGACCGAGTCCTCCGCGCCGTCCGCGAAGCCGCCGGCCGAGCTGGACCCGGACTTCCGCTACGACGCCGGCGTGCCCGGCACCGTGGTACTGCGCTGCCCGCAGGCCTCGGCCGGCATGGAGGACGACATCCCCGCCGCGACCCGTGCCGCGGTGGGACTGGTCCTGGAGACGCTGCAGAGGTGGCTCCGAGACGACCGCTGTGCCCAAGCCCGACTGGTTGTACTGACCAGCGGCGCGGTTGCGGTGACGCCCGACGAGGACGTCGACGTGACGCAGGCCGCGGTGCACGGTCTGGTGCGCTCCGCGCAGTCGGAACATCCCGACCGGTTCGTCCTGGTCGACACCGACGACCCCGGCGACCTGCGGACCGTGACCGCCGCACTGGCCTGCGGCGAACCGGAGACGGCAGTGCGCGCGGGGAAGACGTGGGTGCCGCGACTGGTGAAGGCGACCGCCGGTGAACCCGCCGGAACCGCGGTGGCGTGGCCGACCGACGGCACAGTCCTGATCACCGGTGGCACCGGGGCGCTCGGCGGGCAGCTCGCCCGCCACCTGGTGTCCGTCCATGGCGTACGACACCTGCTGCTGGTCAGCCGCCGTGGCCCGGAGGCCGTGGAGGCGGATCGGCTGCGCACCGCACTGACCGAGGCGGGAGCCACGGTGACCGTCGCGGCCTGCGACGTGGCCGACCGAGCGGCCTTCGCCGCGCTGCTGGCGGGGATCCCGGCCGAACACCCGCTGCGCGCCGTGGTGCACACGGCGGGTGTGCTGGACGACGGAGTGCTGCTGTCCCTCACCCCCGAGCGTCTCGAGCGGGTGCTGCGGCCCAAGGTCGAGGCAGCCTGGCACCTGCACGAACTGACTCGTGACCAGCCCCTGGCCGTGTTCGTGCTCTTCTCGTCGGCCTCGGGTGTGCTCGGCGCACCCGGACAGGCGAACTACGCGGCCGCCAACGCCTGGCTCGACGCGCTGGCCGCCCACCGGCGACACCTCGGCCTGCCGGGCCAGTCGCACGCCTGGGGCCAGTGGAGCCAGACCGACGGGATGGCCGGCGATGTGGCCCGGGCCGACGGCGCAGACCGTACGGAGCATGGCGGAGAGGACTCCGCGCCGCACCGGCCACGGCACGGCATGCTCGCGCTCACCACCCAGGAAGGCCTGGAGCTGTTCGACCGGGCATGCTCCTTCCAGGAGCCCGTGCTGGTGCCCATGCGGCTGGACCTCCCGCAGCTGCGCACCGCCCCCGGCGGTGTCCCCGAACTGCTGCGCGTCATGGTGCCCGCGTCCCGCCGGACCGCGGGCGGCGACACCGGCTCGCTGTCGCGGCGCACAGCCGGGCTCTCGGCCGCGGAGCGCACCGACACCCTGCGCGAGATGGTGCGCACCGAGGTGGCCGCCGTCCTCGGACACCGCTCCGCGGAGTCCGTCGACGCCGACCGGGTGTTCCAGGACCTCGGCTTCGACTCCCTCACCGCGGTCGAACTGCGCAACCGGCTGAGCACCGTCACCGAGATCCAGCTGCCGGCCACTCTGGTCTTCGACCACCCCACCGTCACGGCACTCGCGGCCCATCTGGACCAGATGCTGCTGGGCACGCTGGACGGCCCCGAGGACGAGGCCCCGCAGGACGACATACCGGACGACGAGCCGATCGCCATCGTCGGCATGGCCTGCCGCTATCCCGGCGGCGTGGGCTCCCCCGAGGACCTGTGGCGCCTGGTGTCCACCGGGACCGACGGGATATCCGACTTTCCCACGGACCGGGGCTGGGACCTGGAGCACTGGCAGGTGCTCTCGGAGAAGTCCAAGACCCCGCAGGGCGGTTTCGTCCACGACGCCACCGATTTCGACGCCGACTTCTTCGGGATCAGCCCCAACGAGGCGTTGATGATGGACCCGCAGCAGCGGCTGCTGTTGGAGGCGTCATGGGAGGCGCTGCAGCGGGCAGGCATCGAGCCCTTGGAGCTGAAGGGGAGTTCCACCGGCGTGTTCGCGGGCGTGATGCAGTCCGACTACGACCCGGGCATGTTCGACACGGCCGAGCACGCCGGCGGATTCCGCAGCTCCGGCCTGTCGCGCAGCGTGGTGTCGGGTCGGGTGGCCTACACGATGGGGCTCGAAGGGCCAGCCGTGTCCGTGGACACCGCTTGCTCCTCCTCCCTTGTGGCCCTCCACTGGGCCATTCAGGCGCTGCGCCGGGGCGATTGCCGGCTGGCGCTGGCCGGCGGCGTGACGGTGATCGTCTCCCCGAGCCCGTTCGTCGACTTCGACAGCAGCGCGGTCGCGGCCGACGGCCGGTGCAAGCCCTTCTCCGCCGACGCCGACGGCGTCGGCTGGGCCGAGGGCGTCGGCGTGCTCGTCGTCGAGCGGCTGTCGGACGCGCGGCGCAACGGCCACCAGGTGCTGGCCCTGGTGCGCGGCAGCGCCGTGAACCAGGACGGCGCCTCCAACGGGCTGACGGCCCCCAGCGGCCCCGCCCAGGAGAAGGTGATCCGGCGGGCTCTGGCGACGGCCGGGCTGAAGCCGTCCGACGTGGACGCGGTGGAGGCGCACGGCACCGGAACACGGCTGGGCGACCCGATCGAGGCCCAGGCCGTCCTGGCCGTCTACGGCCAGGAGCGGTCCGAGGACTCCCCGCTGTGGCTGGGGTCCGTCAAGTCGAACATCGGGCACACCCAGGCCGCCTCAGGCGTTGCGGGCGTCATCAAGATGGTCATGGCGATGCGGCACGAGGCGCTGCCCCGGACCCTGCACGTCGACGAACCGTCACCCCATGTGGACTGGTCGGCCGGCGCGGTGCGGCTGCTTGACGGGTCTGTCGAGTGGCCGAGGAACGAACGGCCGCGCCGGGTCGGCGTGTCCTCGTTCGGCTACAGCGGAACGAACGTGCACACCATCCTGGAGGAGGCCCCGGCCGACGAGGGGACCGAGTCCACCGCGGACGGCGCGTCCGCCGACGGGACCGTCGACCGGGACGCGGCCGAGCACCCCGGGCCGCTGCTCCCGTGGCTGATCTCCGCCCGCAGCCCGCAGGCGCTGCCCGTCCAGTCGAAGCGCCTGCTGGAGCATCTGGAGGCCAACCCCGGGACCAGGCTCCAGGACATCGGCTACTCGCTGGCCACGTCCAGGCCCGCGACCCAGTACCGCGCGGTCGTGGTCGGCGCCGACCGGGACGAGCTGATGGACGGCCTCTCCGCGCTCGCGACCTCCGCAACATCGCCTGCCGTGGTCAGCGGCGGCGTCCGTACCGGCCGCACCGCCTTCCTCTTCCCCGGGCAGGGCACCCAGCGCCCCGGCATGGGCCGCGAACTGTACGACGCCTTCCCTGTCTTCGCGGAGGCCGTGGACGAGATCTGCGCCCGGTTCGACCGGCATCTCGACCGGCCGCTGCGCGAGGTCATGTTCGCCGAGGAGGGGACCGTACAGGCCCAGCTCCTGGACCAGACGACCTTCACCCACGCGGCGCTGTTCACGCTGGAGGTCGCCCTGTTCCGGCTGATGGAGTCCTGGGGTCTGCGCCCGGACCATGTGCTGGGCCACTCCGCCGGTGAACTCGCCGCCGCCCATGTGGCGGGCGTGCTGTCGCTGCGGGACGCCGTGAAGCTCACCGCGCACCGCGGTCGGCTGATGCAGGAACTGCCCCCGGGCGGTGCCATGGTGGCCGTCGAGGCGAGCGAGGACGAGGTCCGGCCGACGATCGGCGAGGGCGCGGACATCGCCGCCATCAACGGACCGCGGTCGGTGGTCGTCTCCGGCGACGAGGAATCGGTGCTGGAGGTCGCCAGCCACTGGCGTGAGCAGGGACGCAGGGTCAAGCGGCTCGCCATCAGGGTGGCCGGCCACTCGCCCCGGATCGACGCCATGCTGGACGACCTGTACGACATCGCCGACGGCCTCTCCTACGAGGCCCCCGTCATCCCCGTGGTGTCGACCGTCACCGGCCGGCTTGCCTCCGCCGACGACCTGACGGACCCCGAGTACTGGCTGGACAACGCACGGAAGTCCGTCCGCTTCCTCGACGGCATCCGCAGCCTGCAGGCCGACGGGGTCACCAGATTCGTCGAACTGGGCCCCGACGGGGTACTGGCGGGAATGGCCCAGGGGTGCCTGACCGGCGCGGAGGAGGACTTCGTGATGGTCCCCCTGCTGCGCAAGGACGGGCCGGAGGCCGTGTCGGCGCTGCTGGCGGCCGGACGGCTCTGCACGGACGGGCTGGACCCGGACTGGGCACGCCTGTTCACCGCGCGCGGCGCCCGCCGCGTGCCACTGCCGCCGTACGCCTTCCACCGCCGCCGCTACTGGGTGGACATGGACGCCCTGTGGGCAGGCGGCGACGTCTCCTCGGCCGGACTCGACTCGGCGGACCACCCGCTCGTCGGCGCGGCACTCACCTTGGCGGGTTCTGGAAGTGCGGTGTTGACCGGGCGGCTGTCGGTGAGCGCGCAGCCGTGGCTGGCCGACCACGCCGTCGACGGTACGGTCCTGCTGCCCGGGGCCGCCTTCGTGGAACTGGTTTTGCGTGCGGGGGACGAGGTCGGCTGCGGGCGCGTCGCCGAGCTGACCCTGGAGACTCCGATGCCGCTGCCCGAGCGGGGCGGGGTGCAGATCCAGATCGCCGTCGGATCGCCGGACGGTTCCGGGGCGCGCCCGGTGACCGTGCACTCCCGGCCGGAGGGTGTCTCGCCCGGCACCGCCTGGACGCGGCACGCCGGCGGTCTCCTGACTGCCGCGGGCGACGCGGAGCCGAAGGGGGAGGCCGTATGGCCGCCCGTCGGCGCGGAACCCGTCGACACCGCCTTGCTGTACGAGGAACTGGCCGACAGAGGACTCGTGTACGGCCCGGCGTTCCGGGCCCTGCGTTCGGCGTGGCGCCGGGGGAACGAGGTCTTCGCGGAGGTGGCGCTCGAACAGCAGACGGCCGGACAGGCCCAGCGGTTCGGCCTGCATCCGGCGGCCCTCGACGCGGCCCTGCACGCCATCGGGCTCTGCGGCAGTGAGGACGTCGCGTCCGGCCTGCCCTTCGCCTGGTCGGACGTGGAGCTGTACGCCATCGGCGCCTCCCGGCTCAGGGTGCGGGTCACCCCGATCGGCGGCGGTGCGGTGTCACTGCTGCTGACCGACCCGGCGGAGCGCCCCGTCGCCTCGGTGGGCTCCCTGGTTCTGAGGGAGGCGGAGACGGACCGGCTCGCCTCCGTACTGCGGTCCCCGCACGAGGAGTACCTCTTCGGCTGGGACTGGATCCACCTGCCCGAGGGCGGGGAGACGGTCGGCGCGGCGCGCTGGGCCGTGGTCGGCGAGCGCGCCGCGGAGCTCGCGGCCGACCTCCACCGCGTCGGCATCACGGCGACCGCGGCCGCCGATCCGGCCGAACTGTCCACCCATGCCCGCGCCGAGGGCTCGGCGCCCGAGGCCGTGCTGCTCGACTGCCGACACGACGAGGGAGACCAGGGCGACGCGGCGGAGGCGGTGCACGCGGCCACCCGGCGCGCGCTGCGCACACTCCAGGAGTGGCTGGCCGACGACACGTTCGGCAGCACACCGCTCGTCGTCCTCACCCGTGGCGCGATGTCCCCGGCCGGCGAGGACGTGACCGACCTGGCGGGAGCCGCCGTGTGGGGCCTGGTCCGTTCCGCCCAGGCGGAGCACCCCGACCGGTTCGTCCTGATCGACACCGACGGGCGCCCCGAATCCCACCGGGCCCTGCTCGGTGTGGTGGCCGGCGGCGAGCCCCAGACCGTGGTCCGGCAGGGCGCCGCCCACAGCGCCCGGCTCGTCCGGGCGGGCGGTGACACCGCGGAACCGGGCAGTACCTTCGGCCCCGAGGGCACCACCCTCCTCACCGGCGCCACTGGCGCGCTCGGCCGTCTCGTCGCCCGGCACCTCGTCGCCGAGCACGGGGTACGCCGGCTGCTGCTGCTCAGCCGCAGCGGCGGCGGAGCCGAACTCGCCGAGGAACTGCGCGAACTGGGAGCCGAGGCCGTCCCCGTCGCCTGCGACGTCACGGACCGCGCCGCACTGGCCGCCGTTCTGGACGGGATATCGGCCGAGCAGCCGCTGACCGCCGTGGTCCACGCGGCCGGAGTCCTCGACGACGGGATGGTCACCTCGCTCACCCCCGAACAGCTCGACACCGTCCTGCGGACGAAGGCCGACGCGGCACTCGCCCTGCACGAGCTGACCGCGGATCTGGACCTGTCCGCCTTCGTGCTGTTCTCCTCGGCCGCCGGGCTCTTCGGCGCACCCGGACAGGCGAACTACTCGGCGGCGAACACCGTCCTGGACGCGCTCGCGGCACACCGGCGGGCCCAGGGCAGGACCGCCCAGTCGCTCGCCTGGGGCCTGTGGGCGGACACGGGCACCGCGACGGCCGCGATGACCGACGGCGACCGGGCGCGCATGACGCGCAGCGGAATGCTCTCGCTGTCGGCGGAGGAGGGCCTGGCCCTGTTCGACGCGGCGATCCGGCACCCGCAGCACCTTCAGGTCCCCATCAAGATCGACCTGAGGACGGACACCGCGGACGGCCCGGTCCCGCGCGTCCTCGCCGGACTCGTGAAGCCCGCCCGGCGCACCGCGGCCGGCATCGCCCGGCCGGACGAGGACACCCTGCGCAGGCAGCTCGCCGGCCTCACGCAGGACCGGAGGGAGAAGGCCCTGCTCGACCTCGTGCGCGACAGTGCCGCGGTGCTGCTCGGACACACCGACTCGCAGACCGTCGACCCGTACCGGCACTTCCTGGACACGGGCTTCGACTCGCTGAGCGCGGTCGAGCTCCGCAACGGCCTCAACGCCTCCCTCGGGCTGCGGCTGCCCGCCACGGTGGTCTTCGACCACGAGACACCGATCGAACTGGCCAGGCACCTGGTCGAGGAACTCGGTGCCCTGGAGGGCGAGGGAACTCAGGGGCAGGACGCCGGCGCCATGTCCCCGGACAAGGCCCCCGCCCCGCAGAAGTCGTCCGACTCTCTCCGGGAGCTGTTCCACGAGGCCGTGACCGTCGGGAAGCTCCACGAGGGCCTGGACATCCTGCGGGCCGTGGCCGGTCTCCGGCCGTCCTTCGAGACCCCCGCCGAACTGGCCACGCCGCCCCGGATCGTCAGGCTCGCCGACGGGCCGACGCGACCCAGGCTGTTCTGCGTCAGCACGCCCGTCGCGATCGGCGGCGTCTACCAGCACGCCCGTCTGGCCGCCCACTTCCGCGGTCGGCGGGAGGTCTCGGCGGTGCCGCTGCCCGGCTTCCTGTCCGGCGAGCAACTGCCCGTCTCGGCAGGCGCGGTCGTCGACGTACTGGCCGAAGCCCTGCGCGAGGCGGCGGGGGAGGAGCCGTTCGCCCTGCTGGGTTACTCGTCGGCGGGCATCATCGCCCACGCCGTCGCAGCCCGGCTGGAGGGCACTGGTCCCAAGCCGTCCGGAGTCGTCCTGCTGGACACCTACGAGGTCCATGGCTCGGAGAGCACCGAGGGCGGCGGAGAACGCACCGACGGCGTCATGGACGAGATGACCGTCGGAATGCTGGATCGCGAGTCGCAGTACAACCTGTTCGACCGGGACCGGCTCACGGCGATGGCCCGCTACGTCGACCTGCTCCCTGACTTCCCGCTGCCCGACATCGCGGCACCCGCCCTGCTGCTCCGCCCGGAGGAGCGCTTCACCGCGCGGCCCGACGGTTCCGCGGGCGGGGCCGAGGACTGGCAGACGACATGGAGCAGGGCCGACGAGTACCGGACCGTCGAGGGAGACCACTACTCGATGGTCGAGGACGGTGCGGAGAACACGGCGCGGGTCATCGGTGAATGGCTTGACTCGCTCACGTGAGACACGGACCCGGGGGCGCGGCCGGGGCACACGCCCGGC
>NZ_JBHVEE010000170.1:0-20202 GCF_042802415.1 Streptomyces sp. NPDC057486
CTTTCATGCCCGCGGCCGCATCCGAACCTCCATCCAGATGGTCACCCCGCTGCCGCACACCTCGAACGAGATCCGGTTTGCCACAACGCACTGAGGCCTTCTACACCGACGTGCTCGGCTTCGTGAAAAAGAACGATATTCCCCTCGGCGGCGGCGCCCGCTGGCTGACGGTCGTCTCGCCCGAGAACCCCGAGGGCGCCGAGTTGCTGCTGGAACCGTCCGGCCACCCCGCTGTCCCGCCGTACAAGGAGGCGCTGGTCCAGGACGGTATCCCGGCCACCTCCTTCGAGGTCAAGGACGTCCACGAGGAGACCACCCGGCTGAAGGAGAAGGGCGTGGTCTTCACACAGGAGCCGATGAACGCGGGCCCGGTCACCATGGCCGTCTTCGACGACACCTGCGGCAACCTGATCCAGATCATCCACCACAACAGCTAAGGCGTCGGCTCATGCAAAAGATCAACGCCTTCCTTATGTTCGAAGGACAGGCCGAGGAGGCGATGAACTTCTACGTTGCCACCTTCAACGGCGCGGTCGATAGCGTCACCCGCTATGGGCCGGAAGGGCCGGGTCGCGAGGGATCCGTGCTGCAGGCGACATTCACTCTCGGCGGCCAGCAGTACATGTGCATCGACAGCCACGTGAAGCACGGGTTCACGTTCACCCCTTCGCTCTCACTGTTCGTCACGTGCGACGACGAGGCGGAGCTGGACCGCCTGTTCACGACACTCGGTGAAGGCGGCGGAGTGCTGATGCCGCTGAGTAACTACGGCTTCAGCACGAAGTTCGGCTGGGTGAACGACCGCTACGGCGTCTCCTGGCAGCTGAACCTGCCGTGACACGGGGTGCCCGGCTCCGAGTCGCGGACGAGCCCACCCTACGGCGAAGGGGGATGGCGAATCCTCGCGCCATGCCCCCTCCGCTAAAGCGCCCCTCTGTGGTTTGGCAGCGGACCCGGTGAACGCCGGGCCCCTGCTCCGGCCGCGCTGGCGGCAGCCGCCTGATGACGGCCAACCTCCGTCACGCCACCCTCACGTCGAGGGCGGCCCCGGGGTCAGCCATGACAGTTCCGAGGCCGCCGTTACCGGCCGTTTGGCGGCCAGGCGCTCGGGTCCCATCGTGGCCCGGTCGACTTCCACGAATGCCCGCAGCATCGACCCGCCGTCCCCGCCCGCGCCGTCGTCCGCGGTGCTGGAGCTGCGGTAGTAGAGGAGGGCGTCGGGGATGACGGCCTCACCTCCGCCGAGTGGGTGGTGGACTTCGGGGATCCAGTCGAGTGGCTGGCACAGGTTGCCGCGGCGGCGGGCGTCCTGCAACCGCAGACCTCAGTGCCTTGTCTCCCTCGGTATGACAGCCAACCGACGGACGCGCCCAGCATCGGATAACCGGGAGTTGAGACTGTGGAAGGTCGGCCGCGCCCTGGCCCTCGCCTTCTTTGCTGCGGTCCTGGCCGCGGGCGGCATCTTCTACGGGCTGGTGGAACTGCTCGACTTCAAGGAGATCGACAGCACCGCGAAGCTCGACGCCACGACGCTCTTCGATCTGGTGAAGCTCTCCTTCGGCGTGGTCGCCGGGGCCGGCGCGCTCGTCGCCCTGGTCGTGGCCTACCGCCGTCAACGCGTCGACGAGGCCGGCGCCCACCGCGAAGCCACTCGGCTCCACACCGAGCGCTTCTCCCAGGCCGTCGACAAACTCGGATCCGACTCCCCGGCCGTCCGGCTCGGAGGCGTCCACGCACTGGCCGGCCTAGCCGACGACGCCCCCGACGATAGCCTGCGCCAGACCTGCATCGACGTCCTGTGCGCCTACCTCCAGCTCCCCTTCACCCCCGACCCAGGCAACGACACCACCCACCAAGAGGAACACCACCGCTACCTGGCCCTCCGCAAGGTCCGCCACACGATCCTGCGCCTCATCGGCGACCACTACCGACGCCCCCGGGGAACCCGCCGCTCTTGGCAGGGCTGCGACCTCGACCTCACTGGCGTCATCATTGACGGCAATCTGAACTTCCGGGGCGCAAGCTTCTCTAGCGGCAGAGTGTCGTTCGATCGCGCGGTGTTCTCCGGTGACGAGGCCTTATTCGATCGCGCCGTGTTCTCTGGTGGCCAGGTGTCGTTCCAGGACGCGGTGTTCTCCAGCGGCAGGGTGTCGTTCGACTCTGCGGTGTTCTCCCATGGCAGGGGGCCAATCGCCATCGCGGGGTTCCGCAGGGGCTACGGGGAGGACGGCGACCTAGAGTATTCCGGCAGCCTGGTGTCGTTCCATGGCGCGAGCTTCACCGGTGGCAAGGTGTCGTTCGGTGGCGCGAGATTCTCATCAGGTGGCCTGGTGTTGCTCCATGGTGCGAGCTTCACTGGCGGCGAGGTGTCGTTCCGTACCGCGACAGGTCCGGCTCCTTCCGGGCTGCTCGCCGCCGTCGGCATGCCTCCGCCTGCAGCGGTCGACCTCCCCACGGCTTGGCTGCCCGCAGATCCATAAAGAGGGTGGTGGGGCTAAATCGGTCGTCTGCGCCTCCCCTCGCTCGCGATGGGATGAACCAGCCGACGACCTCTGCGGAGGAGGTGTGATCAATCCGAGGGGGTCCGAGCGCCTTTGAGTCTTCTGCATGGCCGGGTTCGTCGTCGTCAGCTGGTTCCCCACACGGTGCTGTGACCTGGCGTGGTCGGGCCTGTCGGCCCGGGCCCGGCGCCCGTGGTCGGGCCTGGAATCGCCCGCCGTGTGTGCATCCAGTCGACGCGGTGGTCGGGGTCGGTGACGGGGTGCCAGACGGGTGCGGTCGGGCCGTGCCGCAGGAGGTCGGTCATGGGTGCGGTCAGGACAGGAACGTCGCGCAGGAACACGGCGAGCTCCGGCTGCCGGGCGGCAGCATGCAGAGCCTCAATCCGGGTGTGGATACCGGCGGGGCCGGTGCCGTCCAGGACGAAGAGCAGTCGCGGGAAGAGCGGGTAGCGTCGCCGCCAGCTCTCCTCCTTCACGGCCAGGGCCGGCGTGCGCCGGGTGGGGGTGCGGGCACGTACCGAGGGGCAGGAGATCGCGGCAGCGGAGGAGGCGCCGCAGGCCACCAACGTTGTCGACCTGACGGCACTCCTGCAGGGCAGCCTCGACCAGGCCCGTGGCGCCGGAGACCGGGAGCCGGCCGCGCCGCGGCAGAAGGAGGCCGCCGCCCAAATGCGCAAGCCGGAGGCGAAGAGGAAGACCGTGGCCAAGAAGGGCCCGCCGAAGTCAGCCCGCGCATCGATGTCAACCCGCCGCCAGGGCGGGGGCAAGAGCGAGCTGCGCCAGTTGAGCAAAGCAGACCTGTACCAACGGGCCACCGAGCAGGACATTGCGGGCCGCTCCAAGATGAGCCGCGACGAGCTCATCGACGCGCTCGCCCGGGCCGGACACCGTCGTGTAAAGAGCGCTGCGTGACTACCGCTTCGCCCTGTTTCGCGCAGGCGCGCCCGGTTGTGGCGTTCTAGGGTTCGGGCGTGGCAGACACCATCGAAGAGCTGGTCGGCATGCGGCGCGCAACGGACGCGGCGCACGTGCGCGTCATGGAACTGCGCGAGCGATTGGGGCCACCGGCCACCGAGCCGTGGAGCGAGGCACAAACGACGACCTACGAGACGGCATGGCGGGCCTGGCGTGATCTCGAGCGTGATCTCCAGGAAGCGGTCACGCAGTACGCGAAGAATGAGGGCCTTGACCGCAACGACGTCGAGCAGGCCGTGCGCAATGCCTGAGAAAATCTTCACTCCTGCAGGGCGGCGAGGTGGTCGGCGGTTTCCCCGTGCCATTTGATCAGGAAGAGGGTGGCGTCATCACTGGTGTGCCCGCCGCGTTCCTGTTTCAGGGCGTTGGAGAGCTGGAGCGCCTTGGCCCGCATTCCTCCGTCCTGGTGTTCGAGTTGGTTGATGCAGCGGATGAGCCGTTGCTCGCCGAAGGGTTGTCCGTGGGCGTCCCGTTCCTCGATCACCCCGTCGGTGTAGCACAGCACCTGGTCGCCGCGCTGGAACTGGAGGTGGCTGATGGACGGGCATGTACCGCCGAGGCCGACGGGCAGGGTGGTGGGGCCTTCCAGCTGGCGGATCACCTCCTTGTCGCGGATCAGTAGCGGTAGGGGGTGGCCGGCGTTGACCCATTGGAACAGGCCGGTGGTGATGTCCAGGTTCATCATCTGTGCGGTGACGAAGTGGTCGGGCCCGAACTGTTCGGCGATTGCCTGGTCCATGTACCGGTACATCTCGGCGAGGCCGATGCCGGCGCGTCTGGCATGCCGGTAGGCGCCGATGGCAACGGTCGCCATGGTGGCAGCGTCCAGAGCGTGGCCCATCGCGTCGATGACGGCCGCGTGCAGGATGTTGTCGTTGAGGGCGTAGTCGAAGCTGTCGCCCGCGATGTCGTACGAAGGGTCGACGGCTCCGCCCACCGCGACCTGTGGCACGGACATGGTCAGCGGCGGCAGCAGGGACCACTGCATCTCCGCGGCCACACTCATCGGTTCGCGGCGACGGGCCTGGAAGAACAGGTCGGTGTACGCATGCTTGGTGGCCAGAATGTCCGCGACGAGACTCGCGAGCCGCCGCATTAGCCGACGGTCGTCGTCATCGACGGTGTCCAGGGTAAGGGCCAGCACTCCCACCTCGTCGCTGTCGTCCAGCAACGGCAGATACATCCGCACGCCGTCTGCCTGCGCAACTTCGACGGTGGTGGCCCGCAGGAACGCCGTACCGGCCGGAGAGTCAGCGATCTCCTGGGGCTCGCCGACAAGGAGTCTCAGACCTGGCAGTGGCACCAGCAGTTCGCGCCCGTAGTCCTGCAGGAGGATCGAGACCTCTCGGCCACCGATGCCGGCCACTTCTTCCGCGATCATCGGAGCGATCAACTGCGGCGGCATCTCGTGCGCACGGTCCAGCAGGCGCCCCAGGAGCCGCTCACCGAGCCGCCCCTCCGACCGGTCCACCACGTTCTTGCCGGGCCGCCGCTCACGGTCCTCCACAGCCGCAGCCGCCCCTTCTGGCCTGACCGGCCGCAATCGTTCACCTTCGTGAGACATCGACCATCGCCCCAGAAATTCGCTCCTCCGATCATCGCCGCCGACAGCTGACTCCCCGGCTGTGAGGGCTTCCATGACCGGTGAATCACTCCACTGGTGCAAGCGGGACCGGTATCGGGCTGGGGCTGGTCAGTGAGGGGGTTGCCGCAAGGTCGGCGCCCTGGCGTAGGCGAAGGCGATCTGGCCTTCCCCCTGACCGCACCCGACGGAATACTTTTCGTGTGTTCGTACATCGACGCGACCCGTCGGGGTAGGCGGAGGCTGCACAGACTGGGTCGATTCAGCCTGTGAACCCGGTGCTCGCATCGGGAATGCCCCGTGGCTGGTCGGCGGGTCACGGCGCGGCTGGCCGTCGCCGGTCTCCTGGCGCCGGCCACATCTCCTAAAGGGCTGATACTTCCGTGGCCAGTCTGCGCGGTTTCAGCGAATCGTCCTGACCAGGCGCTGCTGCGTGTGGCTTGTCTGAGCGAGCGTGGGTTGCCGACCGGGGGCTCCGCATCACCACGGTATAGCCACTGCGGTTCCGGGTCCGTCCAGCCTTTCGGCCAGAGCCCGACGGGCGCGAGCTCTCGGCTCGCAGTCGCCTTACCTCAGGGCAGGTGGCGCTGTCTCAGGAATGAGACTTCCGAAGCGGCCGGGGTCCCACGTTTCGCTAGCCTTGGGCACATCGCAGGAGCAGGCCCCCGGGCGGGGTCAGGGAGGTGTGAGGGTGTCGAGCCGGGCGGCGAAGTCGGGGTGGGCGGCAGCCAGGTGCGGGCAGGCAGCGGTCAGCGGGGCGATGAGGTCGGCGGGATCGTCGTGGGCGAGGGCCGCGTGGAGCTCGCTGATCGGGCGGCGGGCGGCGGGGGGAAGGTCGGTGAGTGCGGTGATCTGGCCGGCGAGGCGGCGCAGGTCGGCCGCGTTGCGGCGGGCCCAGGCGGCGGTGGTGCGGTCGGCGGCCCGGGCCTGACGGGTGGCCGTCACGCGCTGTTCGCCGGTAGTCCCGGCCGGGCCGGGACGGCCGCGCAGGTAACGGCGTTCGGCGGCCTGGCGGCTGGCGACGCCGAGGGGGTGGGCGAGGTCGGCCCAGCTGGCGCCCGCGTCGCGGGCCGTTTCGATCAGGCCGGTCTCCCATCCGGCGAGCTGCTCGCGGACCTGCCGCAACAGCATCAGTGAGGCCAGGGCCTGCTCCGGGCCCGGCCCGGCATCGGAAGCGTTCGGGGCCTCCTGCTGGGCTTCGCGCAAGGCGTCGTCTATGGCGTTGAGGGCCGCCGCGGTGGCAAGGAACGACGCCGGGCTGTGGGCGTCGGTGCCGGTCGTGGACGGCTGGTCGGCTGGCGTCACGGACATCTCCCTGGAGTTGTCATCGAGCTGACGACATCATGTTTGTCATCCATTGGATGACATGTTACAACGGTGTCAGTGAGGCGCATTGGCAGTAACTGCCTGAACCTGCTGGAGGTGTTTTCACGATGTTGATGCGCACTGACCCCTTCCGTGAGCTGGACCGGCTGACGCAGCAGCTGATGGGCCCGGGTACCTGGTCGAGGCCGTCGGCGATGGCGATGGACGCCTACCGCGAGGGTGACGAGTATGTGGTGGCCTTCGACCTTCCCGGTGTCACCGCGGACGCGATCGATATCGACGTCGAGCGGAACATGCTGACCGTCAAGGCCGAGCGGCGGCCGGTGGCGAAGTCCGACGACGTGCAGATGGAGCTGTCCGAGCGGCCGCTGGGCGTCTTCTCCCGCCAGATCGTGCTCGCCGACACCCTCGACACCGAGCACATCAAGGCCGACTACGACGCGGGCGTGCTCACCCTGCGCATCCCCATCGCCGAGCGCGCCAAGCCCCGCAAGATCTCCATCGGCGTCGGGACCGGCCACAAGGAGATCTCCGGCTGACACCGGCCGGACCGGTGCGGAGGACGGGCACCTGATCTCCCCTTCACCCCGTCCTCCACACCTCCGTGGGCAGTCCGAAGAACAAGGGGTGGTGGCCGAGATGACACTGCGACGCGAGGCGTTCCTCGACCACGTCAAGGAACGCGGTGAGTACGGCACTGTGGAGGAAGCCGAGCGCGCGGCCCGTGTGGTGCTCGCCCTGCTCGGCGCGCACCTGGTCGGCGAGGTCCGCGCCCAGCTCGCGGCACGCCTGCCGGAGGAATTCGCCCTGATCTTGCTCAACCCGCTGCAGAGCGCCGAACCCCTGTCGCCGGAGCGGTTCGTGCGGGCGACCGCGGCCTGGATCGAGGGCGCCACCGAGCAGACCGTGACGTGGGATGTCAGCGCAGTGCTGTCCACGGTCGCCGACACTGCCGGCGACGACCTCCTCAAAGAGATCCTGCTCCAGCTCCCCGTCGGCTACGACCTCCTCTTCGGCCGCCCCCAGCCCACCTGACCACCGGTGCCGCACACCGGCACCACCCCACCCTGGCTCCACGAAAGGTATGCACCGCAGTGATCACCGACGTGCGCGCACCGCTTGAGTACCAGCAGCCATACGGGACGGCGTATGAGCAGATGCTGGAGAAGGTCCGCTACGAAGGCGCCTACCCCACCCGCGAGAAAGCGGACGAAGCCGTCCGCCTGGTCCTCGCGGGGCTGGGACGCCAGCTGACCGGCGACGAGCGCGTCGACCTGGCCGCCCGGCTGCCCCTGGAGGCCGCACGTGTCCTGACCGCGCAGATCCCCGACACGCAGCCGCTGACCGGCTGGGACTTCGTCAAGGACCTCGCCGCCCGCACCGGCGCCTCCCTCGCCACCACCCGCTGGGACACCGGCTCCGTCTTCTCCGCCGTCGCGGCCTGTGCCGGCCCCGACCTCCTGACCCGCATCCTGCACCAGCTCCCCTCCGGCTACGCGCTGCTGTTCGGCCGCGCCGAACTCACCCCCACCGCGTAAACGGGCACCCGGCACCCGGGGCGGCAACAGGGCCCCGCCCAGATCCCCTCCGGCCGGGCCCGTAAAGGCGGAAGTCCTCGATCCGCCGCGATCGGGGACTTCCGCCCTGTCGCTCACTGGGCCGAAACGCCGCCACCACTCCACCCAGTACGCGGTGCGGGCCAGGATCCCCATCAGCGACCGCTCCGGCATCCTGGCCTTGATCTCCTCCTCCAGCCGCCGCGCCGATGCCCGCTGGCCCTCTGCCCGGTGCGGCTTGAGCGAGGGGATGCCCGTCTCCCCCGCCACTGCTGAGCCATCCGGGCTCCCGGCTGCAGAAGGCGGTCCAGCGCCCGGTGCCTGTCCTATCGGTGGTGCGGCGGGTGCGGTGGCGGGGGCGGGATGGTGTCGATGCCGGGTGCGGGCTCGGGCCACACCAGCAGGACGGTGCACGGGGCGTGGTCGACAATGAAACGGCTGGCAGGCCCCAGGCTGCGCGGCCCGAGATGGGTGCGGTCACCGTCACGGGCGAGGACGAGCAGATCAGCGCCCTCGGCCGCGGCAACGACTTCCCGCTCGACGCGGCCGGTGCGCTCGATGCGGGCGCAGGAGCGGCCCAGACGCTGCGCGGCCTCGGCCAGGAGCGTCTGGGCGGAGGCGGCGGCCAGGTGCTCCAATTGCGTGCCCGGGTCGCGTTCGCCATGGCCGCGGCCGAGCAGGCCGGCGAACGCGCCGTGCGCCGCGCCCGGGACGTCGGCCGGGGTGACGTGGAGCAGCACAATGTCGGCGTCGTCGGGTGCGTGGGTACGGGCGGCGTCGATGCCGGCGGGCCAGGTGCCCTCGGTGATCCAGACGATGACTCTCATGACGGTCAGCCTCCGATGAGGGTGAGCGAGGTCCACAGTGCCACCACCGACAGCCCCAGGGCCGCAGGCACGGTCAACACCCCGAGCCGGGTGAACTCGCCGAGTCCGACCTCACTGTTGTGTTCGTGCACGATGCGCCGCCACAGCAGCGTGGCCAGGGAGCCGGCGTAGGTGAGGTTCGGGCCGATGTTCACACCGATCAGGACCGCCAGGACCGCGCCCGGCCCCAACGGGGCGGTCAGTGGCAGCAGCACCAGCACGGCGGGCAGGTTGTTGATGACATTGGCCAGCACCGCGGCCACCACCGCGATGCCGAGCAGGGCCGCCAGTCCCGTGCCTCCGGGGATCAGGTGCCCCAGCCCGCTCGCCAGGCCGTTGTCGACGACCGCGCGGACCACCAGGCCCAGGGCCAGGACGAAGGCGAGAAACGGCACCGCGGCGGCGCGCACGATGGCGCCGGGAGTGGTACGGCGCTGGGCCAGAGCCCGCACGGCGAGCACTACCGCTCCGGCGAAGGCCGCCCAAGCGGGGTTGATGTCCACCGCCGAGGTCAGGACGAACCCGGCCAGCGTGCACGCCACCGTGACCAGGGCGAAGACCGGCAGCTCGCGCGGCTCAGCGGCGGGTGGGCTCTGGGCTCCGGCGTCCAGGTCGGTGGCGAAGAACCGGCGGAAGACCACGTACTCGGTGGCGATGGCCACCAGCCAGGGCAAGGCCATCAGGGCGGCGAAGCGCGTGAAGCTCAGCCCGCTGGCGGCGAACGCCAGGAGGTTGGTGAGGTTGGAGACCGGCAGCAGGAGTGACGCGGTGTTCGACAGGTGGGTGCAGGCGTAGACGTGCGGTTTCGGCCGGGCGCCCAGCCGGCCGGCGGTGGCGAACACCACCGGCGTCAGCAGCACGATCGTGGCGTCCAGACTGAGCACCGCGGTGATCACCGACGCGGCGGCGAACACCTGCACCAGCAGGCGGCGCGGACGCCCCGCCGCGCTCCGGGCCATCCACGCCCCGCACGCGTGAAACAGCCCCTCGTCGTCACACAGCTGGGCAAGGACCAGGACGGCCGCGAGGAATCCGATCACCGGCCCGAGCCGCTCCGCCTCCTCGCGGGCGTGCGCCAGCGAGATCGCCCCGGTAGCGATCACTACGCCTGCGGCCGGGACGGCGACAACAGCCTCCGGCCATCCGAACGGGCGGATGACGGCGCACGCCAGCACCGCCAGGAGCAGAACGACGGAGAGGACCTCCGCCATAGATGAGTTCACCACGAGATCTTCTCCCGCCCGCGCGACGTGGCGAGGGCACGTCAGCCTGTCGGGTGTGAACATCGACCACGGCCCGGGCGGGGCGCCTCCCGAAGTTGGGTTCTGGCTCGCTTTCCGTGAAGCGCATACGTTGAGTAACGGCTAATGGGCAGGGAGGTGCGCGTCTCTGTGTCAGAACGGCGGGTCTTCGGCGCAGTCGCCTGTCCCGTTGCTTGCCCACCACAGATCAGGATCGGCCATGCGGGCGTGCAGTTCTCGGGCTGCTATGTCGCTCGCGTTTTCCAGGGCGCTGGTGTCGTGGCCCCAGGCCCTCAGCGCGTTCAGTGCGCGGTCGCGTTTGTATCGGTCTGTGCTGATGCTGAGCAGGCGGTGGGCCTGGTCAGCCAGCTCAATGCGGTGCTCGGTGAGGGCGTGGTGCTCTGCGAGGGGATGGCGGCGACGAGGGCCGCGTCGCGCACCTTCGCAGACGTCGTCCGTCACTCAACGTATGCGCTTCACGGAAAGCGAGCCAGAACCCGAAGTTGTGCACATCTGCCGTCGAAACTCGGTTCTGGCACACATTTTTCTGGCTCGGCTGACCGCCGGTCCCTGGCTGTTCTCACGATCTCGATCCGTGGTGGTCATTCTTCGAGGGCAATCGGTCAGGAGGGTCACAGCGCGCCGAGTGCGGTGTCCGGCCGGCACACCTCGCAGGCCTGGATTCCGTCGGCGAGGGCCTGGTCCCGGCTGATGGCCCGCAGCTGCTTTCCGGCGGCGAAACAGTCGCCGCGGCGGATCTCGGACCGCAGGGTGCCGACACCGATGTCGGTGATGCCCCAGTCCGGGAAGGTGCGCGGGCGCTGTTTCTCGCTCTCCCGCTTCCCGACCGGCGGCTTCCCCTGCTCCCTGCCGCGCTGCCGCTCCGGCGCCCGCCGCTCCTGGCCCTGCCGTTGTTGGCCCTGGCGTTCTTGGGCTTCGATCTCCCGTATCCGGCCCCGGGTCTGGCGCAACTGCCAGTCCAGCCAGTCCTGAAGAGCCCGGAGCTTGTCGAGGCGGGATATCGACGCGGGGTCGGACACGGCTATGCCGCCTCGTCCCCGGCAGGTTCGTGTGCGTGCTTGAGCGCCATCCGCGCCGCCACCACACCGCTGTCCAGGGTCGCCCAGAACGGGTGCGTCGCCACTTCGGTGCTCAGCCGGAGCAGCTCAGCCTGGAACCGGGCCACCTCTGCGGTCTGCTCGGCGGAGTAGCCGGGGCTGTCGGCCTTGCCAGAGCGGAAGCTGGTGTACGGCTGCCTCTCGCTGTCCCAGCCGGGCATCGGTTCGGCCGACCACGGGAGCGTGGCGGCGTATTGCTCGTAGGCGGCGCGGGTCCGGCGCAGCGCGAGCTGGGCGTCGCGGAGGTCTTGCGGGAAGTCGTACGTGGGCACAGGTGAATGGTACGTGTGTTCGATTTTGTGATGCGAGCGGCGCGCCGGGCCGCTTTCCGGGGCTCGCGCGATGAAGCGGGGCTTGCGGTGACTTAACGAAAATGATTATCGTCTCGGTATTCCATGACAGGCATGGACATGACCCATGGGGGGTTCCTTTGCATACCCGTAAGCGCCTGATGACCGTCACCGGCGTCGCCGCCACTGTGCTTGCCGTGGCCGGGCTCAACAGCTCCGCCTTCGCCGCGACCACGATCTCCAATGGTCACGTCGACGTGGTGGACGCGGAGTGGGACGGTGCTGCCTTCGCGCTGCATGTGCACGACGAGACCAACGCCGTCGAGTACAACCCGGCGGACGTGGTGCTCTCCGTGCCGGCCGCGGCCAAGATCACGCGTCCGACCGGCACGCAGTACGGCTTCCTGGGCACTGGTGCCCAGGTCTGGGTCCTGCCGCAGGACCAGGCCGTGGCGAGCGCCAAGAACATCCTGTGGCCCGGCATTTCCACCGAGCAC
This sequence comes from Streptomyces sp. NPDC057486, assembly GCF_042802415.1. Classification (NCBI taxonomy): domain Bacteria; kingdom Bacillati; phylum Actinomycetota; class Actinomycetes; order Kitasatosporales; family Streptomycetaceae; genus Streptomyces; species Streptomyces sp. NPDC057486. The sequence continues at coordinate 11,953 of NZ_JBHVEE010000170.1, forward strand.
CTGGCCACCGGCGTGTTCGCCAACAACACCGTGCAGTACAAGCTCGGCACGGTGACCCGCGACGGCGCCGCCACCGACGACTTCAGCGTCTACAAGGTCAACGGTTCGACCGTGGACCGCTACTACGACAGCGGTACCACCACGTCGTACAAGACCAAGACGTTCGCCGTCGGCGCGCACGACCACGCCAACTGGGCCTTCGAGGAGCCCGGAACCTACAAGGTGACCTTCACCGTCACCGGCACCGTGGGCGGTGTGACCAAGTCGGCCACGGACACGTACACCGTCACCGTCGCCAACTGACCGGCGAATAGACCGCGGTGACCCGTCCGTGCCCGCCGCGCGGGCGGGTCACCGCCTTGGCAAGGAGGCAGGACCATGAGCGTCCTGACACACGGCCGGCGCGCCGTCGCGGCGACCGCCGCCGCCCTGGCCGCCGTGCTGCTCGCCGCCGCGGCCGGACTGGTCGCCGCGGGCAGCGGGACCGCCCACGCCGGAAGCGGCGCCATCGTGCTGGCCCAGGGCGACATCGACTTCGTTCCCCAGTTCTCCGACGGCCGGTTGAACCTGCGGATCGCCGACCGCACCGGCAACGGGACCGTGGTGCGCGAGCCGTCGGACGTGGTGCTGCACGTGGTGCCCGAGGCGAAGGAATCGATCATCTCGCCGGTCAATCCGGTCCTGGGTGAAGGACTGTACGGATGGTTCCTGAACGGCCGTCATGCGAAGGACGTCTTCGCCCTGACACCCGGTTGGACGGGCCTGGCCGGCGCGCGGTCGGTCGAGGTCACGCTCGACCGCGCCCAGGGGGAGGGGCGGTTCGCGCTCTACACGTTCACCGAAGAAATGGAGTGGTCGGACCAGGAACCCGTCCAGCACCTCAACAGCGAGGACCCCGCGCACCGGTCCTTCTCGCTGCCCCAGGGGCAGGACCGGTTCGCACCCACGTGGGGCTTCGCCGCCGAAGGCGTCCACCGGCTCACCCTCACCGTCAGCGCGACACTGGCCGACGGCAGCAAGGTCAGCGACACCGAGACCCTCGCCGTCGCCGTCGGCTCCACGGACCCCACGCAGGTACGGCCCGGTGACGGCACCACACCGACTCCCACGCCAACGCCCACCACCCCGTCCACCCCGACGCCGACCTCGACGGCGCCTGCCGCGCACATCATCGACGACGGACACATCGACCTGGCCGCCCGACCGGTGGAGGCCGGGAAGCTCGCCTTCCAGATCAAGGACGGCACACTGCAGAACCCGCGGTGGCACGAGCCCGATGACGTCGTCATCCACGTCAAACCCGCCGCCAAGCGCCGTCTCAGCGAGGCGTACGACTTCCTCGGCGAACCCGGAGACCCCGTGTGGTGGCTCCCCTCCAGCCAGCTTGCCGGACTCGTCTGGCCTGGCTGGAGCACCGAAGAATTCCCCGCCTCCCAGGTCAAGGGCAGGGTCACCTACCGGCTTGACTCCCTCCAGGGCCCCGGCACGCTCGCCGTCGTCAACGACAACTCGATGGACAGCACCGTCCTCGTCAACAGCGGTGACGGGCTGCCCGACGCGTTCGAGCACACCGCCGGAAGCCACTCCCACTCCGCGTGGGCCTTCACCAAGGAAGGGGTCTACCGCACGACCTTCACCGTTGCCGCCACTCTCACCGACGGCACGAAGGTCAGCGACACCGCGACGATCGCCTGGGCGGTCGGCTCCACCGACCCCACGACGGTGAAGCCGGGGCGGGGGGCCGAGCCCACCACCCCGACCGCCGCACCCAGCGGGACCCCGAGTACCACCCCATCCGCCTCCCGGCCCGGCCCGTCCCTGTCGCCGTCCGCACCGACAACCGGCGGCACGGACAACCCTCAGGGCACGGAGCCTCCGCGACCGGACGACGACACCGGCAACGGCGGCCAGGTCACCGGCGGGTCGACGGGCGGCAGCCTGGCCTCCACCGGCGCCCCCGCACTACTGCCCATCGGCCTGGCGATCGCCGGGGTCTGCGCCGGAGCGGCGGCTTTCCTGGTCGCACGCCGGCGCCGCGAGGAACCGTCCGACTCCGCCCACTGACCACCGTCTCCGGGGCCACAGCCGTCCCTCCCACCCCCGGAGCCGGTCCTGCGTACCTACCAAGGAGTTTCCGTCGTGCGCACCGCACCACGAAGAACTGCTCTTGCCCTGGCCGGTGCCCTGCTGCTGGCCAGCTGCTCCGGACCCCGTCCCGGCACCTCCGACGCGGTCCTGACGGTCTCGACCACCACCGCCATCATCGCCGACCTGGTGCGCCAGGTCGGCGGCGAGCGCGTCGACGTGACCTCGATCGTGCCGCACCACGGCGACCCGCACTCCTACGAGCCCAGCCCGAGCGACACGGCCAAGGTCGCCCACGCCGACCTCGTCTTCTCCAACGGGCTGCTCCTGGAAGAGCCCGGGATCACCAAGATGATCCACAACAACGCCCGCAAGGGCGCACCGAAGATCGAGATCGCCGCCAAGCTGGAGCAGTTCGGCGGCACCGTGATGAAGCTGGAGGAGGACCTCGGGCTCGACGTGCTGTGGCTGGGCTGGGCCGTGGAGGGCGAGGTCGCCGACGAAGGTGCGCACGTACGCACCACCGCCGTGAAGCTCACCGGCCCGGGAGACCTGCACGTCTACCTCACCGACACGCTCGGCAACCCCACCAGCTACATCGACTCGACCGATGGCCTCGACGCGAAGGACTCCTTCACCCTGCCGCCCGAGGCGCACACCCACGTCAACTGGGTCTTCACCGAGCCGGGTACGTACGAACTGACCTTACGCGGCCGGGTCGAGGCCCTGGACGGAACGACCACCGGCGCCGGGCAGGGCACCGTCACCTTCACCGTCGGCGGCGCCGCACACAACAGGGCGGCCCAGGACCACAAGACCCTCGACGGCGGACACGCCGACCTCACTCTCAACGCCCAGCAGAAGTCGGTGTATGTACGGACCGACGACAAGGCCACCGGCGAGCGGGTGCGCATGCCCGGCACGGCCGTCGCGCTGAACGTCCCCGACCGGGCGAAGCAGAAGGTGCCCAAGGAACCGCAGTACCGCTTCCTCGGTATAGCCGGCGAGGACATCTGGGTCCTGCCGCAGGCCGTCATCGGCAAGCACGTCCACGGTGACATGGACCCGCACGCCTGGGGCGACGTCTCCAACGCCGAGGCCTACGTCCGCCGCATCCAGGCCGAACTCATCAAGGCCGACCCCGCCGGCAAGGCCTTCTACGAGCACAACACCAAGGCGTACCTGAGCACGCTCGCCGATCTCCACAAGAGCGTCGCCGCCACGCTCGCGACTGTCCCCGCGGCCAACCGCAAGCTGATCACCACGCACGACGCCTTCGGCTACCTCGCCAAGGCGTACGGAATGGAGGTCGCCGGCTTCGTCGTCCCCGTGCCGAGCCAGGAGCCGAGCGCGGCCGAGGTCGAGAAACTGCGCCGCACCATCCGGGAGAAGAAGGTCCCGGCCGTCTTCCTCGAACCCAACCTCGCCGCACGCGCCGACATCCTGCGCCGGGTGGCCCAGGACGAGGGCGTCGGCCTCTGCACGATCTACGGCGACTCCTTCGACGACAAGGTCCACGACTACGTCGGGATGATGCGCCACAACGCCGACGAACTCGCCCGCTGCCTGGGCGGAAAGGGAAGTACGACCTGATGACGAGCGTACGGAAGAAGGGGACGACAGGACGGCTCGCGCTGGGCTGCGCCCTCGGCACAGCCCTGATGCTTGCCCCCGCCGCCGCGGCCGCCGCGGCCTCCGACGAGCCCGGAACGGCCGCGACGGCGGCGCCCGCGGCACCGGTATCACCCACCGCAGCCGCGGCCGGTCCGGCGATCGATATCGACGACACCCATCTTGTGGTCGTGCCGGACGACCCCACGTACGCGTTCCTGGGCGACCCGGGCGCCCAGGTGTGGGACGTCGAGGAGCCGGCCGACACCGCCGGACTGACTCTCACGGACGGCGATGGACCCGGCGCCCTCGTCATCCACCGCGCGGGGGAAGGGGCGCTGCTGGCGAGCAGCGGCGGCCCCGACGGGCTTCCCGCGGACGGATACCCGATTCCGCCTCGTACCGCCGGCTCCGCGATGCCCGTCGCCCGCTGGGCGTTTACCGCCCCGGGCACGTACCGGCTCACCCTGGCCCCCACCTCTGCGGGGACGGATCCGGCCCGTCGCACGACCACGTTGACGGTACGGGTCGGCGCCGAAGCCGTCGCCACGCCACCTCCCTTGCCCCCGTCCCCGACCGAGTCGGGACCGCCCGTCGAAGACGAGTCCGGTGCCGCCCCCGGCCGGTCCGGCACGGCCACTCCACTGCCCGGCCGGCGCGACGCCCCTGCCCTGGGCGCACAGTCCGCCGACGCGCCCGTCGGCGCTCTTGCAGCGGCGGAGGCACCCGCCAGGGTGAAGGCCGCCGCGGAGAACAAGGTGCTCCAGGAAGGCCACATCGACATCGCCGCGCGGGTCGTCGACGGGAAGCTGCAGATCCAGGTCAAGGACGGCACGGTTGCCGGGAAGACCACCTGGCGCGAGCCGTCCTCGGTGGTGCTCCACGTCAAGTCCGCCGCGAAGAAGCAGATCCCTGCCGGGAACGCCTTCTCTTTCCTGGGCAAGGCCGGCGAACCGGTCTGGCTGCTCGACCAGGTCCAGCAGGAGGGCCTGCTGTGGCCGGGTTGGTCCACCGACAACGTCGAGGCCGGCGCGCTCAAGGGCGGAGTCAAGTTCGGCCTGACCAAGGCCGAAGGGCCCGGCGGCTTCGCCCTGTACACGTACGACGGCCTCTCTGGCGCGACCGTCCTGTTCAACAGCAAGGACGGCGTGCCGGACTCCATCGATGTTCCGGCCAACACGCACGCGCACGGCGGTTGGGCCTTCGGCGGCGAGGGCGTCCACCGACTCACCCTCTCCATGACCGGCACTCTGGAGAACGGCTCGGCCTCGACCGACACGGAGACTCTCACGTTCGTGGTTGGCGACAAGACGGACCCGGGTTCCGTCAGCCCGACCGGCGGCGGCTCCGGATCCGGAGGGGCGTCCTCGGGTACCGGCGACAAGCCGGACACCGAAGACGGCAGCAATTCCGCCTCCGGAGGGACCGGGAACGGCACAGGGGAGAGCAAGGGCACGTCTGGCTCCATGGCCAGCACCGGTGCGGGAGACGTGGCGCTCATCGGTGTCGGTGCCGTGGCGATCGCCACGGCCGGCGCCACCCTCGTCGTGCTCAACCGCCGCCGGGAGCAGCGGAACGGAGCACGGGCATGAGCGACGGTGATCCCGTACTTCGGGCAGAAGGCGTCACCGTCGCCCTCGGCGGCCGCATCGCACTCCAGGACGCGCACCTCTTCGTCGGCGCCGGGGAACTGGTCGGGCTGATCGGACCCAACGGCGCCGGCAAGACCACCCTGCTGCGAGCCGTCCTCGGCCTGGCCCCGCTGTCTGCCGGCCGCGTCCGCGTGGCCGGGCAGCCCGTGTCGGAGGCTCGGCGAAAGATCGGCTACGTCCCCCAGCGGCACGAGTTCGCCTGGGACTTCCCCGTCGACATCGCGGGCGCGGTCCTGTCCGGCCGTACCCGGCGCATCGGCTGGCTGCGCAGACCCACGGCGGAGGACCACTTTGCCGTGGACCGCTCCCTGGACCTCACCGGCCTCACGGACCTGCGGCGCAGACCCATCGGCGAGTTGTCGGGCGGCCAGCGCCAACGCGTCCTCGTGGCCCGTGCCCTGGCCGCCGAACCACGGATCCTGCTTCTGGACGAGCCGTTCACCGGCGTCGACGTCCCCACGCAGGAACTCCTCAACGACCTGTTCGGCCGACTGGCCGAGGACGGAACGGCCCTGCTGATGACCACGCACGACCTGGCGGCCGCCGCCCGCACCTGCACCCGCGTCGTCCTGCTCAACCAGACGGTGGTCGCGGAGGGCGGCCCGGAGCTGCTGTCGGATCCGGACCGCATGCTCCGGGCCTTCGGCCTGGATCGCGCGACGACCGTACCGAACCAGCGGACGGCGCACCCGGATGCAGCACCGGAGGCCGGAACGCATTCCGGCACGGATGCCGGTCGGGACACGGAGGCGGCGGCGTGATCGAGTTCCTCCTCGGCCCCTGGGAACTACCCTTCATGCAGCGTGCCTTCGCCGTCGCCGCGGTCGTCGGCCTCGTCTGCGGGGTCGTCGGCGTCTTCGTCGTCCTGCGGGGCATGGCCTTCATCGGTGATGCCGTGGCTCACTCCGCGTTCCCCGGCGTCGCCCTCGCGTACGCCCTGGAGGGCAACCTGCTGCTCGGTGGCGCGGCCGCCGGCGTCACCACCGCCGTCCTCATCGCCTTCGTCGCCCAGAACCGGCGGCTGAAGGAGGACACCGTCATCGGGGTGTTCTTCGCGTTCGCCTTCGGCCTCGGCATCGTCCTCGTGTCCACCCGTGACAGCTGGACGACCGACCTGTCCTCCTTCCTTTTCGGCCAGGTCCTCGCCGTCGGCCCCGAGGACGTGTGGACGGTGGCGGGACTCGGGGCCGTTCTCGTCACCGTCGTCCTCCTCCTGCGCAAGGAACTCATCGCCGTGACCCTGGACCGCGAAACGGCCCGCGCAGCCGGCCTGCCGGTCTTCGGCCTGGACCTGCTCCTCTACATCGTGGTGACCACGACGATCGTCATGTCGCTGGAGGCGGTCGGCAACATCCTGGTTCTCGCGCTGCTCATCACCCCCGCCGCGACCGCGCGCATGCTGACCGACCGGCTCGGTGTCATGACCCTGCTGGCGTCCGGCATCGGCTGCGCCGGCACCCTGGGCGGACTGTACGTGTCGTACGCGTACGACCTGGCCGCCGGCGGATCCATCGTCGTCGTGCTCACCGGGCTCTTCGCCCTCACCTGGTGCCTCGCCCCGAAGCACGGCCTCCTGGCCCGTGCCCGCCGCCGGGCGGTGCCCGCAGCTGCGCTGTCCGCGTCGGAGGCGACCGTGTAAGAGACACGGACGGACAGCGAAGAACGAAGAGTGGGGCGCCGCGAGGTTTTCGCGGCGCCCCATCGGGCTTGCACATTACGGCAGTTGGAACAGGTTGAGCCGGTACTCCTCCACCTGGGGCGGCCGCTGCTCGGCGAGAGCGGCGAGCATCTCCTGGTAGGGGGCGGGGAGAGGGCCGTACACATGCGAGGGCAGAGCGGAGAGCGTGTGAGAGGCGACCAGTTCGATCCCCGAACGCCATCGTGTGAGATCGTCCGGGCCGGCGCAGGACCACCGCATGCGGGCGGCCACCTTGCTGAGCGCGTCATACCCGTTCTGGCCGCTGATGAAGGCCGGGCCCGCGGTGTCCAGGGCCAGACGCGACCCGGGAAAGCGCGCGGCGATCATGCCGACGACGGCGCGGACATCAGTCTCGTCCAGGAAGGGCAGCACCGCCTCGGCACTGAAGAAGTACGGACCGTCGGAGCCGGCCGCCACGGCCTCCGCCCACGCGCTGTCGGTGACGGACGCGGCGATCATCGTCCGGCGCGGGGTGTCGCTGAAGAACGAACGCCGCACCTCGATCACGTCGGGAAGATCGAGTTCGAACCAGCGAGCCCTGCCGTTGTCGACGCGCTCGTACCGCGTGTTGAGACCCGTTCCGATCTCGACGATCGTGCACGACGGGTGAGTTGCGAGAAAGTCCCGCACCCAGCTGTCGAACAGGACCGTCCTCAGGACAGTGCCGACGAGGCTCGGTAGCCCGTCGAAGCGTCCGAAGTCGTAGGAGAGCCCCGCCACGATCTCCGCGGCACGCCCGTCGCGCAGCGCGGCATCCCTCTTGCGGTGTTCCACAGCCCGTCCGTAGAGCGGAATCAGGAGTGTCTCCTGGACCGCACCCAGGAAAGGACCGTGCATCGTCACTCATACCTCCATCCTGGCCCCACGTCGGAGGGAACCCCGGACCCCGGGCCTCGGCTCCGCTCTCCTGAGGACCTGACGAAAAGGGTCGGGCCGGAAGATGCCGTGGCTGCGACCACCGTCCGGCCCGGAGCGTGTCGGGCTGGTGTTTCAGGCAGCCTGCTCGTGCTCGCAGGCGTCTTCGATGCCGTACGTCTCCCACGCAGGGAAGTCGTCGTCGGGGGAGACGGCCTCGCCCATCAGCAGGAGGCAGGCGTCCAGCGCCGCACGCAGGGCGTCGACGCGCAGTCCGGTGCCGATGAAGACGAGTTCCTGGCCCTGCGTGGTCCCCGGGCCGCGGGCGCCGGACGGTTCGAACCGGGC